>JAKSDN010001011.1 GCA_022360075.1 Kiloniellales bacterium
AACCGAATGGGCCGGCGGTTTGCCTGCATGCCCGATGGCAACGACCCTGAGATTGCGAAGCTCAACTGGCGCGGTATCGTCCGCGAACCCATGGATGCGAAGATGCTCGGCGTGAAACAGTTTCAAGCTCTCTGTGGTGCAGCCCGAGACCGCAACCGCTTCGGGAAGTACGACGCCGATATCGTAGGCTTGGCCGAGATAGCGCATGTCGATCGAAAAACGCAGTTCGCGGTCCGAGGCGGCAATGCCTTCGCTGGCGAGCCAGTCCGACCCGGCTGTAGCAAGCTCGGCGAACACCTTGGCCAGCTCTCTGCCGAGATCGTCCCAGGTCTGTCTTGGCAGCGACCTGACGAAATCCCGTCGGAGATCGGACGTCAAAGCTCCGAGCGCACAGAACAGGCCGGGGGCTCGAGGGATAGCGATCTGTCCGATCCGCGCTTCCTCCGCGAGGAAGGCCGCGTTCGTCGGGCCGGCGCCGCCATAGGGCACCATTACATAGTCTCTTGGATCTGCGCCTTGTCGGGCCAAACCCTTGAGCAGTTCGCCAGCCATTTTCGCCGTTGCGATGCGCAGGCCAGCGGACGCGACGCGTTCCGCAGTGTCTGAGCCGGAAAAGCCCAGTCGGCCGCCAAGGCCACGCAGGGCATCAACCGCGGCGGCGCGGTCCAACCGCATGCGCCCGCCCAAGAACTGGCTCGGATCGATAAACCCAAGCGCCACATAGCAATCGGTCAGGGTTGGCCGATCTCCGCCGCGCCCGAAGCAAACCGGCCCCGGATCCGCTCCGGCGCTCTCCGGCCCCACTTTCAGCAGTCCTTCCGGATCGACCCACAGTATGGAGCCACCGCCCGCTCCGATCGCCGAGACCCCGACCACCGGAGTCACCAGGGGAAACTCTCCGATATGTGTCGAGGTCGTCGTCTGCGGCAGACCTCCCTCGCAGACCGACATATCGGCGCTGGTGCCCCCCATGTCGACCGTGACCACGTTTCGGTTCGGCAGTGTCCCTGCCAGCCCCGACGCCGCGACGACACCCGAGGCCGGCCCAGAAAGCATGGTTTCGATCGGCCTCTCCCGAGCCGCCTGAACGCTGATGCAGCCGCCATTGGATGTGGAAATCAGAATCGGGCTGTCGATGCCGAGGTCTCGCAGGCCGGATTCCAGACGTTCAAAATAGCGGCGCTTCAGGGGCACGATGAAGGCGTTCAAGCAGGCGACCAAAGCGCGCTCGTACTCCCGCATCTCGGGCCAAATCTCGGACGAAGCCGTGAACTGCAGCTTCGGCAGCCGCGACGAAAGTTCTCGCACCAGCTTGCATTCCAGTTCCGTATTGGCGTAGCCGTGCAGAATCGCAACGGCGACCGACTCGACTTCGGCCTTTCGCAAATGGCC
>JAKSDN010000456.1 GCA_022360075.1 Kiloniellales bacterium
GCAGCTCGTGGCTGACGGTCGCCAGGAACTCCGACTTCGCCCGGCTGGCCGCGGCCAGCTCCAGGTTCGCCTGCTTGATGCGCGTCGAATCCAGGATGATGCCGTTCCAGAGCACCGAGCCGTCGGGCTGGGCCTCCGGCCTGGCGATGGCATGGGTCCACTTGTGCTGCCCGTCGCGGCTGACGATCGAGGCCTCGACGTCCCACATCGTCAGATCGCGCGAGGCCGCCAGCAGGCGTTCGCGAAAGGTCTTGCGGTATTCCGCGCCATGGCAGTCGAACAGGGCCTGTGAATCCGAAAGGACCTCGGCGGGCGATACGCCGAAGAGATCGAGCGCGCCGTCGCTGATGTAGGTGTAACGGATGTCGCCATCCGGCGTGACCAGGCGCTGATAGACGACGCCGGGGATATTGGCGGCAAGCGAGGCAAAGCGCAGATCGGCCTGCTCCAGGGCCTTGGCGTTGCGGTGCTGCTCGATGGCCAGGCGAGCCAACGGGCAGATGGCGTCCAGGAGCCGGCAATCGTCGTCTGCGGGCACGAAGTGCGTGCTGTTGTACAAAGCGACGGCGCCTAGCGGCTCGCCATCGCGGCCAAGGATCGGCTGCGACCAGCAAGCACGAATGCCGTAGTCCCGCGCCCGGGCTTCGAAGGCCGCCCAGAAAGGGTCGCCGCAGAGTTCCGCTATGACAACGGGCTCGCGCCGCGAGACGGCCGTACCGCAGGGATGGACGCCGGGCACGACATCGAGCGTTTCCAGATGCGTCTTGTAGCTTTCCGGCAAGGTCGGTGCGGCGACGAGCGCCAGCACGGGCCGGTTCGTGTCCAGCAGAGAGATCGTGCAGAAGGCTTTCGGAAAGAGACCCTCGACCACCGCGGCAAGACGGCCGAGGGAAGTCTCGAGCGCGGCGCCTCTGGCCACCAGCTCGAGTACCTCGTTCTGGCCCTTCAGCGCATTGACCCAACGGTCGTTATCGGCCAGGCAAGCGCCGCCGTTCCGCCGCTGGAGATTCCGGTGGTCTTGAAGGCTGGTTACGCGGCCAGAGGCCTTCGGTTCATCCACGATGAGGCCTGCCCTGTCGTGCACGCCGAGCAGACTAGGCGGGCGTGGTTAAGAAGCGGTAACGCGCCAGCCGCGGCAGTTCACAAAGTCGTAAGCGTGCAAATCTCTCGGCTCCGGCCTGCGCCGGCGAGCGCAGGTCGGTTCGATTCGAACGCCGCCCTTAGAGATTGTTAACGACTGAAAACCAACTATCGCCTGGGCTGATTCGACGATCGTCAGCACATCGCCAAGACCGCTCGAAGAGAGTCAGAGATGGCACCTGTCCGGGCTGAGACCGAAGCCACCCTGTCGGACGAGGGCTTGCGTCACGAGGCCCCGCCTCGCCGCGCGGGTCGCGCCGACGAGCTTACGCAGCAGCTCGACCGCTTGCGCGAGCGGATCAGAATCGCCGTGGTCTACGGTGGCGACAAGGCGAGCGACGGCGCGGTCATCAACAAGACCGCCAATCCCCGCTCCTGGAAAAGCTATCAGGATGTGGCGGAGGACATCGCTCAAGCGCTGAGCCGCCTGGGCTTTCGCCATGTCCGCCTGCTGCCCGACGACATGCGCTTGGGCGACCGGCTCCGGGATCAACAGATCCACCTGGCCTGGCTCAACAGCGGTGGGGTCCAGGGCTACAATCCCATGGCCCACACCGCCGCGATGCTGGAGATGTTCGGCGTCCCCTACATCGGCCACGACCCGCTGACCGCCGGCACGCTGGACAACAAGGACGCCTTCAAGCGTAACCTTCTGCACCTCGGCATTCGCACGCCGCCCTTCATGACCTGGCACGTCTCGCGCGGCGCCTTTCGGCCCAAGGTCAACAGCCAATTCCTGCGTACCTTCAAGGAACATTGGGGCGCCTACGTCGTCAAGCCGGTCTCGGGCCGGGCGTCGATCCATATCCACGTCGTGGACGACGAGTCCGATCTGTCCGACGCCATTGACGAGGTCATCCGCGCGACCGAGAACCACGTGTTGATCGAGGCTCATCTGCCGGGACGCGAGTTCTGCGTCGCGGTGTCGGGTGCCGTCGTCGCGCAGGACGGCGAGCTCAGGCGGCGCTGCGAGCCCTTCGTGTTCTCCGAGATGGAGCTGATGCTGGATCCAGGCGAGCGGATCGCCACCTCGATCGACTTGCGCCCGATCACCGCCGACCGTTTGCGGATTCTGGAGGCCGACGGCGACGGCGATACGCTACGCCAGCTCCACGAACTCGCGCGCAAGGTCTATCTGGAGATGAACCTCGCCTCGATCGTGCGGCTGGACGTCAGAGCCGACGCCGCCGGCGCGCTCAACGTGCTGGAAGCCAACCCCAAGCCGGATCTCAAAGCCCCGGGCGGCGCGCGCACGAGCCTGGTGAGTGCCGGGCTCGATCGCCACGGCATGACCTATGACGACCTGATCCTCTCTCTGCTCGCCGACCGGATCGACTTCCTGTTCTCCCAGCGCCGCGGCACGGTCAATCAGCTCGGCGAGCTGCTGGCGTAGAGTCCCCTAAGGGTCTGTCTCGAAGTGAAGCCCGTAGGATCAAAGAGATGTCATACTTCATTTGTCATCACCGGGCTTGACCCGGTGATCCAGAGTGGCGCCTGGGTCAAGCGATGACTGGGTTGCCGGATCAAGTCCGGCAATGACAAGTGAGGGAGTTACTTTCTCTAGACGCTTGTTCTGAAAGCAATCTTTTTACGTCAGGCTCTAAGTGCCGGCCAGCGCGGCGGCGCGGATCTCGCTCAAGGACTGGCGGGGCGTGATCGCCTCGGGATCGAGGCGCAGCTCGATCAGCGCCGGCTTGCCGCTCGCCATCGCCGCGTCGAAGGCCTCGGCGAAGTCCTCGGTGCGCTCGACCCGGCGGCCGAAGGCGCCATAGGCCTGCGCCAAGGCGGCGAAATCCGGGTTGCCGAGCGCCGTGCCGATAACCCGCTCCGGGTAGTGGCGCTCCTGATGCATGCGGATCGTCCCGTACATGCCGTTGTTGACGACCAGCACGATGATCGCGGCCCCGTACTGCACGGCGGTCGCCAGCTCCTGCCCGGTCATCATGAAGCAGCCGTCGCCGGCGACGGCGACCACGGGCCGCTCGGGAAACACCCGCTTGGCCGCAACGGCCGCCGGCACCCCGTAGCCCATCGAGCCGGAGGTTGGGGCCAGCTGGCTGCGGTAGCGCCGGTAGCGGTGGAAGCGGTGGACCCAGGTCGTGTAGTTACCGGCGCCGTTGCAGACCACGGCCTCCGGCGGCAGGCGCCCGCGCAGCCAGGCGACGACCTCGGCCATCTGCAGGTCGCCCGGAACCGGCACCGGCTCGGTCCAGGCGAGATAGTCGTCGCGCGCGCTCTGGCGCCAAGCGCCCCAGGACGGCGCCCAGTTCGGCCTGAGCTCGGCGAGCGCGCGCGCGAAGGCCCGCATGCCGGCGTTGATCGCCAGGTCCGGCTGGTACACGCGGCCCAGTTCCTCGGCGCCGGGATAGACGTGCACCATCCTCTGCTTCGGCCGCGGGTTGTCGATCAGGCTGTAGCCGTTGGTCGTCATCTCGCCGAGCCGCGCGCCGACGACGAGCAAGAGGTCGCTTTCGCCGATCCGCGCGGCGAGCTTCGGGTTGAGCCCGATGCCCACGTCCCCGGCGTAGTGCGGCAGATCGTTGTCGCAGTAGTCCTGGCAGCGAAAAGCCGCCGTCACCGGCAGGTCGAAGGACTCCGCGAAGCGCGCGAAGTCGGCGCAGGCCTCGCCGTCCCAGCCGCCGCCGCCGAGAATCGCAAGCGGGCGCTCGGCCTCGGCAAGCATCTGTTGAAGCTGGGCCAGCTCGTCGGCCCCGGCGTGGGCTTGGACGGGGCTGTAGCGCGCGATCTCCGGCGCCAGGGCGCGCTCGCGCAGCATGTCCTCGGGCAAGGCGAGGACCACAGGTCCCGGGCGGCCGCTGGTCGCGGTCTGGAAGGCGCGGCCGATGAACTCCGGGATGCGGGCGGGCTGGTCGATCTGCGCGACCCACTTGGCCATCTGGCCGAACATGCGGCGGTAGTCGATCTCCTGGAAGGCCTCGCGCTCGATCAGGTCGCGCCCGACCTGGCCGATGAAGAGGATCATCGGCGTGGAGTCCTGAAAGGCGATGTGCACGCCCGACGAAGCGTTGGTCGCACCCGGCCCGCGCGTCACGAAGCAGATGCCCGGCCGGCCCGTCAGCTTGCCGTAGGCATCGGCCATCATCGCCGCCCCGCCCTCCTGCCGGCAGACGGTCAGCGCGATCTCCGGCGCGTCGTGGAGCGCGTCGAGCACGGCGAGAAAGCTCTCGCCCGGCACGCAGAAGGCGTGGTCCACACCCTGGATCTTCAGCGTATCGACCAGGATCTGGCCGCCGCTACGCAGCTTGGTCTCCCTGTTCATGGCGCGCATCCTAGAGCCTCGCCCCCGGCGCTCCCAGCCCTTATCGGGGCTGGCCGCCCGTGGTGCATTGAACGGCTGGGCGCCGCGCTAGTATCGGTCTAGCCATTCGTTAGACCTGGAGAGGGGAGCCCGGTTCATGATCTTCGACCACCGCACCTACACCTGCCGGCCCGGCACGGGAGCCGCAGCAGCAACCGGCTGGACTGCTTCGCTTCGCTCGCAGTGACGAAACACGGATGAACGGGATGAACACGGATATCCGTGTTTATTCGTGTTCATCCGTGTTAAAATTACAGATCGCGCCGCTTGCTCGAATGTCGACTGCAAAATAGGGCTAATCAGCTACTCGAACCGCCGCGACAAGGGCGAGGCCTGCGACGGCCAAACGCCGGTCTCGACCGCGCGCCGGCCCTCGAATACGAGATAGCTCTTGCCGCCGTAGTGCGGCAGGGGTCTCAGGAGCGCACGCAGAGCTTCGGCATCGTCGGCGGCGACCGCAAGCAGCGGTGCGCCGCCCGGCCGGCGCAAGGTCCAGACCCGGGCACTGCCCCGCCTCTCCAATGACGCCGGGACTTCGGGCAAACCGGCGCCGCGCAGCGCAGCCCCGACTTCCGTCGTCGTGCCGATGACCAGGGCCGCCTCGGTGATCGATCCCAGCGTCTCGGGGCCGAAGAGCTTGCCCGGCCCGTCCAGCAGGCGCCAGGCCAAGTCGGTGGCGACTTCCTCGTCCAACGCGTCGGCGGTCGCCAGCACGGTCACGGCGTTCTGCGCCAGGGTCACGTCGCGCAGAATCGGATGCGCCTCACCGGGCAGTAGCCGGCGGAAAACTTCGTGCTCGGGATCGACGTGAGCCGCCAAGGGCCTCGCCTCGGTCGCCAGGGAGACCCGCACCTCGGCCCCCTCCACGGCCACGCGATGGTGCTCCATCCCAGCAGTGGTCTCGACCACGACCGGCAGCGACAGCCGGTAAGCCGGTGCATCTTGGCGCAGCGTCAGCGAGAAGCCGCTCTCGGCCGCCTCCGCGCTCACCATCTCGACACGCGGCGCGCCGGCGCGCTCCAGCCATTGTGTGAAGAACCAACCGAGATCCCGCCCGGATGCCTGCTCGAAGTACCGGCGCAGGTCGTCCCAGCCGGTCACCTGAAAGCGCCGTTGCTGCCAGAGTTCGCGCAGCGCCGCCTCGAAGGCCGCCGCGCCGATCTCCTGCTTCAGCATGTGAAAGATGAAGGCGACCTTGTTGTAGCCGATCACTTGGGCGGCATCGTGCCGCTTGACCGTGAATTGCGTCACCGGGTGGTCGCGCTCGGCGGGCAGGGCGGCGTAGTCGCGCAGCCAGGCCAGACGCATCTCGCGCGCCCGCGCCGGCCCCTCGTCGGCGGCCAGCGCGTAGTCCGCCATGTAGGTGGTCAGGCCCTCCGACCAGTTGCCGCGCGCGTAGTCGACGGTGACGCCGTTGCCCCACCAGTTGTGCAGCACCTCGTGCGCCAGCGAGCGGCCGCGCATGAAGCGCAGCGGCACGATGCGCCGGCCGATGTAGGTCAGGTTGGGAAAGCCGAGGCCGACCGGCAGCGGCGCCGAGATGATATGAAAGTCCTCGAAGGCATAGGGCCCGATCTCGGCTTCGAAGCGGCGCAGGTAGGCCGCCGCCTGCTCCAGGTAGGGCTCGGCCAGCGCCTCCAGCTCCGGATGGAAATAGCTGCGCAAACGGATCTCGCCCGCCTGCGCCTCGCTGACCTTGTAAGGACCGACGAAGAGGCTCGGCGGCTCGGCCGGATGCGCGGCCGCAAAGACCGCGCGGTAGGTCTCGCCGTCGAGCTGCTCGTCCAGCAGCCGGCCGCTGGTCACCGCGCGATAGGCCGCCGGCACCTCGAAGCGCAGCCGGTAGCTGATCCAATAGTCTTCGGTCGTCGCCATCCAGCGCGCATAGGCCGGCAGGTAAGCGCCGTCGGCACCCGAGACCGCGGCCCAGCCTGAGCGCTCGCCGCGACCGCTCGGCAACGGCGCGAGTTGGCCCTCGTAGCGCAGCGTGATCTCCTGCACGCCCGAGTCGGGCAAGGCGACCACCAGGTCCTTGAAGCGGCGCTCGACTTCGGCCGGCTGGCCGGCGAGCCGC
>JAKSDN010001320.1 GCA_022360075.1 Kiloniellales bacterium
GCTGCCGCCGCAGAGGCGGTTCGGGCCGAGTTGGGGCTCGACCGTCACTGGACCGCGAAGCTTTTTGCGTGGCTCGGGGCCTTGGCGCAGTTCGATCTCGGCCGGTCTCTTGTCTACGGCTCGCCCGTGATTGACGAGATCGCGGTGCAACTTGGGTATTCGCTGCTTCTGGCCGCCGGCGCCGTTATCACCTCACTGCTTGTTGCCATACCCCTCGGGATCACGGCGGGACTGAAACCCGGTGGGGTGGTGGATCGGGTGACCCTGGCGGTCTCGATTCTCGTGCGGGCGATACCCGCCTTCGCGCTTGGCGTCGTTTTGGTTCTGGTCTTTGCCGTTCAGCTCAAGCTATTGCCCGTGGCCGGCTTTCGCGGACCTGAGCACCTGGTCCTGCCGTCATTAACTCTCGGTCTGGGCCTTGCCGCCGTTTCCAACCGCGTCGTGCGCGATGCGGTGGTCGACGCCATGTCGGCGGAGTGGCAGCTTTTCGCGCGGACAAAAGGGCTTTCAACGCGCCTTACCGTCCTACGCCACGTCCTGCGCAATGCATCACTGCCCGTCGTCACCTATGTCGGCGTGCAGATGGCTTACATGATCGAAGGCGTCGTCATCGTCGAGACCGTCTTTGCCTGGCCTGGCATTGGCCACGCCCTTGTCCACGCAATCTTCGCCCGCGATATCGCCATGGTCCAAGGCACCGCCCTCACGCTCGGCCTGATCTATGTGGCGCTGAACCTCGCCATCGATCTCGCGTGCCGTGGCATCGACCCTAGAACGCGTTCCGAATGACGGATTACACGCACATCGACGCTACATCCCAGCGCCGCCGATCTTGGCCGCAGATCGAGCCGGGTAGGGGGCTTGGCTTCGCTCTCCTCGCGCTTCTGGCCTTGTGCGCCGCTGCAGGACCCGACCTTGTAGGCCAGGATCCGGCCAAACAATCGCTGCTAGAGGCGCGGCAACCGCCAAGCGCCGACAATCTGCTGGGCACTGACCACTTGGGCCGGGACATGGCGGCCCGGTTGCTGTCGGGCGCGCAGCTATCGCTCTCGCTTGCCGCTCTGTCGGTGCTGACGGCAGGGCTGCCCGGCACGCTCCTCGGGATCGTGGCCGCTTGGTACGGCGGTTGGACCGATCGGGTGTTGACCAGCTTCGCCGACGCAGTCCTCGCCCTTCCCGGGCTTCTGTTGGTGTTGATGCTTGCGGCGATCTCTCCGGGGTCATGGTGGGCCCTCTATGCGGGCATCTCTTTGACCCTGTGGGTGGAGTACTTTCGTTACACCCGCCAACGCGCACGGATCGTTATGGCGGAGCCGGCAGTGGAAGCGTCGCGCCTTTTGGGATTGACGCCAGGGCTTATCGTTCGCCGCCACCTTGTGCCGGAAATCGGTCCCGGCCTGTTGACGATTGCAGCGTTCGGTGCAGCGACTGCTGTCACGGCTGTCGCCGCGCTTGGCTTCGTCAGCGTGGGCGTGCGCCCGCCCACGGCCGAATGGGGCGTCATGATGACCGAACTTCTACCTTATTGGCGCGAGGCACCGTTTTTGATCCTGCAACCCGTGGCCTGCCTGGTGATCACGGTCCTTGCTCTCCACCTCAGCGTCGGCGGAATGCGTCGACCGTGACCGTGAATGACACGCCCAGCATCGCTGTGGACGCACTGTCGGTCTTTGTCGGGGCAACCCGCCTGCTGGGCCCAGTGAGTTTCCGGGTCGCGGCAGGTGAGACGCTGGTCATCATGGGCGAAACCGGCGCGGGCAAAAGCCTGATCGCGCAGGCTATCCTTGGCATATTGCCGAAGAGCCTGCGTGCGGAAGGCAAAATCGTGATCAATGGTCGGCGGGTCGATACCCTCGCTTCGGCCGACCGCTCTGCGCTTTGGGGGCACGAGATCGCGACGCTTCCGCAAGAGCCATGGCGCGCGCTTGATCCGTTGATGCAGGCGGGGCGGCAGGTGGCTGAGGCACACCGTTATGTCGCCGGTTTATCCGCAGATGACGCACGACGTGCATGCGCTCGCGATTTTGAGACCTTGGGCCTTGAAGGCGCAGAGCGGCGCTTGCCCGGTGCACTGTCGGGGGGCATGGCTCAACGCGTTGCTTTTGCCGCCGCGACGGCAGGCTGCGCCCCAATCCTGCTTGCCGATGAGCCGACCAAGGGATTGGATGCGGAGCGTCATGCCCGTGTGGTCGGCTTGCTCGCCCAAGTCCCGAAGGATGGCGGAGCGCTTTTGGTGATCACCCACGAAGCCGCGGTCGCGCGGGTCCTCGGTGGGGACATCATCGTGTTGCGCGATGGCCGCGCGATCGAGCAAGGCCAATCCGACTACATCTTGGCGAAACCGCAAGATCCCTACACTCAAGACCTTTTGGCGGCGGACCCGCAAGCGTGGCCAAAGTCAGAGAGCGCACCGAACGGCGCTGTTGTCCTTACCGCCAAGGGCCTCGCCGTCACCCGGGGCGACCGGGTGTTGATCGAGGGCTTCGATTTGTCCCTGAGGGCGGGCGAGCGTGTCGCGGTCACGGGCCCCAGCGGCATTGGCAAAACCACGCTTCTCGACACGCTTGCAGGGTTGATCGCCCCCGCGCGCGGAAGCGTTCAA
>JAKSDN010000318.1 GCA_022360075.1 Kiloniellales bacterium
CTGGCCCGCCCGCAGGCTATAGGCGCGCGCGCTCCGGCGCTCGACGACGAAGGCATCGAGCGGATCGGCGAGCGGCTCGGGCAAGGCCGCCGGATCGTTCGAAGACGCGCGGCTGAGCACCACCTCGAGATCGCCCGGCAAGGCGGCTTCTCCAATGCCGGCTGGCTCTGCGGGTGCCAGGATGACCGCAAGGCCAGGCGCCTCGAGCGAGAAAGCGAAGCTCGATCCATGCGTCCCGGCGGCCGGGGCGAAGACCGCGGCGTCTCCCTCGGAGAGGCCTTTGCTCGCCAGTAGCGCCGCCACCTCCGGATCGAGCGCGGCGCGGAAAGCCTCGCCGCTCGCGGCGGGCGGTGCGGTCTCGGCGTGAAAGGCCACGGCAGTCTTGCCGCCGCGCTGCGGATCCTTGGAGAACAAGGCGAAGAGGAGCGGCTGCCGGCCTTCTGGATCGATGATCGTGACGCCGTCGCCCGCGCGCAGATCGAGTGTCAGCGATCCGCCGCCCGGGACCAGCAGCAGGCGCTCGCCCGGGCCGAGCCGGTCGGCCAGCGGGCGGCGGACCGCCTTGGAAGCGAAGGAAGCCATGGCTGTCTCATCCCGACCTGCCGGATCGTCGTGCTCAGGCATTGAAGGAGGCGCGCCGACGGTAGCGCGCCTCCCGCCTTAGCCTCGGCCGGCAGCGCTCAGGCGCTGCAGTCCGCGAGCCAGCCGTCGACGATGGCGGCGTTGTCGTCGACCCAGTCCTCGGCCATGTCCTGGGGATCCACCTTGTCGCGGCCGATCTTGAGGATCCACTGGTTCACCATGTCGGGCTCGAGCACCATGTTCTTCAGGAAGCAGGCCGTCTTGGGTGCGCGCTGCTCGAGCGACTTGGAGAAGGAGTTCCAGATCGTCGCGTCCTTCGACACGCAGTTGAAGACCGAGGCCTCGTACCAGTCCTCGCGATCCTTCGGCTGATACATCTGCTCGCAGCCGTCGAAGCGCGGCGGCTCCTGGACCGGCGTGATGTCGTAGGCTGCGTGCACCCACTCCGGCGTCCAGTAGTAGAAGAGGATCGCTTCCTGCTTGCGATAGGCGCTGTCGAGCTGCGACTTGAAGATCGCGTCATCGACCGGCACGCCTTCCCAGAGATCGCTCAGGCCGTAGGACTTGAACTTGACCGCCCAGCGGTTGGTCGAGTTCCAGCCCGGCGCGCCCGGCCAGTACTCGCCCTTGCCGTTGCCGTCGCTATCGAACATCTCGACGACCTCGGGGTTCCTCAGGTCCTCGACCGTCCTGACGCCCTTTTCCGCCATGTAGCTCGGCACGAAGATCGCCTGGGTGCCCTTGTAGCCGGCCTTGTTCGTGTCGACCGGGCGCTTGGGATCGGGCGTCTCGCCGTACTCGCTGGAAGAAGCCCTGATGAATCAAGCCGCCGCGCCCTGTCACCCCCCCCCTCACGAAACCGGTTTCACCGACAAACAGGGCCAGTATCTGGCCTTCATCCACGCCTATACCCGGATCAACCGAAGACCCCCGGCCGAGGCCGACATGCAGCGATTCTTCCGAGTCACGCCGCTAACAGTCCACCAGATGGTCCTAAAGCTCGAACGGGCAGGGCTCATCAAGCAGCTCCCCGGAAAACCCAGAAGCATACAAATCCTCATCCAACCTCAAGACATTCCCGTCCTGCGATGAGACACCGACAAACAGTCAAAACCTCTGTGCAAAGCCACTACACGGATATGGTCGTGCACGCCCTTTCGCTCAGCGGCCTGTTCCTCGAATCGACAGTCGGCATAACGGCGGCGCTAAACCTGCTGGTCCACTCGGTCGCCGAGCGCAACCCCGAGGAACGGAAGCCCGCCTCGACCATTGGAAGGCCGGGGCGCGTAGCCTGAATGTCTTCTAGCTTCGGCACGCCGTCAGGTGCCCGTGAGTCTTCTACTATGTGCCAGCATGGCCTCCAGGCAGGGAGCCATGTGGCGGTCCATCATCAGCATGTGGCTGCCGCCGGGCGCGACCTCTTTGGCGGTGTCCAAAAGCCATGCCTTGGCGCCGCTCGTTCTAGCGGTGTCCACGAGTTCAGCCCAGCGGTGCGCGCGCTCCCGCCAATGGTGCGCCACGTCCAGATGGTCGCCCATGGCGATGACCAATGGACAGGCCCGGAACGGGTCCGCATCGCTGGGGAAGGCGGACGGCTCCACCGCCAAAACCGCAACCACCAAGTCCGGGCGCCGTTCAAGCGCGCTGAATGTGGTCTCTCCGCCCTGGCTATGACAGATGATGATGGCGGGGCCGGTGCGTTCCAGCACGGCCACAAGGCCAGCGCTGTGCAGCGGGGCGGTGGTAAGCCAGCGGGGCACGAAACGCTGGGCAAAGGACTCTAGGGCTTCCACGGGAAATTGCTGTCCCGGAAACGCCGCCCTTTGCGCGAACCCCTCCGGCGGACCGAAGCGAAACAGCGCCCAGGCTTCTTCCAGGGACCGCAGGATGGGCTTTCCCGGCCACAGCCCGGGGGCGAAGCCGGCTCGGCCGCGCTCCACCGCGTCCACCACATGCACGCTGTGGCCCCGAGCGAGCAGCAGGTGCAGCCAGCCCGGACGGCCGTCCGGCGTGGTTTCCCATGTGCTGCCATGCAGGCCGCCGCCATGCACCAACACGACGGGCGGGTCATCGCCGACGCCCTCTGGAACGAAATACTGAACATAGGTGTGCTCCACCGCGAAATGGCCACGCGGGTCATAGGCATAGGCGGCATCTCGGGTGAATTGAACGGTCTCCGGCGTGCCTTCGGCCACGTGGTGCAGGCGACCGCCGACGGTGTAGCTGCCGAAGTCCTTCAGGATATAAGTCATGGTCAGCGCGCGGGGAGGCAGCGCGTCGCCGCGCTCCCCGCACTACCCGCATCATTCCAGGCTGCTCAGGGCCTCATATTCGTCATAGGCGGCGGAGAAGGCTTCAAAGCTCTCCATCACACGCTTGAACATGGGGTCTGCCTCAGCCTGTTCAGCGTAGACCGCGTCCGATGCCTCCTTCAATGCCGCCAAGACCGCGTCCGGAAAGCGCTTGACCTCCACCCCATTGGCGCGAAACGCCTCCAGCGCCTCGCCTTGGCCGGCCACGGCAATACCGATGGACCACAGATTGATGTCGGCGCAGGCCGTCTCAATGGCGGTGCGGTGGTTGTCGCTGAGCGTGTCCCATTTGTCCTTGTTCATGTAGAACTCGATAAAGCCGGAGGGTTGGTGCCAGCCGGGAAAGTAATAGTGCTTGGCCACCTTGTCGAAACCGAGCAGCTTGTCGACCATGGGAAAGCTCAGTTCCGTGGCGTCGAGGCGGCCCGTCTCCAGCGAGGTGGAAATCTCGCCCGCCGGCAGCGACATGGCATTGGCGCCGAGCTTGGCCAGAATGGCGCCCCCTAGCCCGCCGATACGGATGTTCAGACCTTGAAGGTCTTCCGGCGTTTCGATGGGCTTGGTATACCAGCCGCCTGCTTCGGAAATCATCACGCCACAGGCCATGGGCACCAGATTGTACGGCTCGTAGATCTCGCGCCAGAGGTCCAGCCCGCCGCCATGGTGCAGCCAGGAGACGTATTTGATCGCATCGCCGCCAAAGGGCATGGCGCCGAACAGCGCCGCCGCCGGCTCCTTGCCGGAGGCATAAGCGGCATATGACCAGGCGGCGTCGATGGCGCCGACGCTGACATTGTCGAAGATCTCAAACGGGGGCGAAAGCTCGCCCGCGCCCAAATGCTGGAAATTGACCTCGCCCCCCGTCAGCGCCGAGACAGTGGCGGCGAAGCGTTCCGCCGCCGGCCCCAGCACCGACAAACCCTTGCTGAAGGCGCTTTGCAGCGTGAAGTCCGCCGCCTGCGCGGGCAGAGCCAGAGCGGCCGTCAGCGCGGTGGCCTGAAGCAGTGTCTTGATCATGGTGTTTCCTCCCTTTCGTTTGTTTTTTCAACGGTTTGTCATTCAAAGGCCGGTGACAAGCCGGGGCATGGCCATCAACAGGCCCAAGGCCACCAATTGCAGGGCGATGAACGGCAGCACGCCGCGATAGATCGCCATGGTATCCAGCCGGTCGCGCATGGCGCCGCGAATGTAAAACAGCGAAAAGCCGAATGGCGGGGTCAGAAACGAGGTTTGCAGGTTCACCGCCACCAGAATGCCGAACCAAACCATCAGCTCCTGACCCGCAAGGCCGTTGCCGAAATCGAGCCCGGCAACCACCGGCGCGAAAATGGGGACCAAGATGAGCGTGATTTCCAGCCAGTCCAAAAAGAAACCCAGCAGGAAAATGGCGCCCATGACCACGGCCAGGACCACCCAGGGCGCATCGCCGAACAGGCCAAGACCGTCGCGGATCATCTCATCGCCGCCAATGCCGCGAAAAACCGCCGCGAAGCAGGTGGCACCGATGATGACCAGCGCCACCATGGCGGTGGCTACCACCGTGCCGCGGGCGGCTCGCATGAGCATGGACAGGCTGAATTTGCGGTAGAGCATGGTGACCAGCAGCGCGCCCAACGCGCCCAGGCCGCTCGCCTCCGTGGGGGTGGCGAGCCCGGCGATGATGGAGCCCAGTACGCTGACGACCAAAAGCACCAGCGGCGCCACGTCCACCGCCAAGCCGAGCCAGCCGGAGGACGCGCCCTCGCCATCTTGACCATGACGCTTGACCGGCAGCTGGCGGGCGCGCCACAGCACATAAAGACCGTAAAGGAAGACCAGCAACAGACCGGGGCCAATGGCACTGGCGAACATGTCCGGCACCGGCGTCTGCAATTGATCGCCAAGGACGATGAGCATCACCGAAGGCGGGATCAGGATCGCCAGCGTGCCGGAAGCCGCCACCAGGCCGGACGCGGTGGCATCGTCATAGCCGGCTTCCTGCATGCGCGGCAGGGCCAGAAGGGTCAGCAGCACTACCGAGGCGCCCACCACTCCGGACGAGGCCGCCAGCAGCACCCCAATCACCAGGACCGACACGCCCATGCCCGCCGGAGTGCCGCCCAGTGCCCGCTGCGCGCCCTTCAGGGTGCGTTCGGCCACGCCGGAGCACTCCAGGATAAGCCCCATGAAGATAAACATGGGAATGGCCACGAACAGCCAATTGGACAGCACATTGGCGTAAATGCGACTGACGATCAGCTTGGAAAAGGCCAGCGGCAGATCTGATACCAGAATGAACAGCGCTGCCGCCCCCGCCAGAACAAAGGCCACCCGATAACCGGCCAGAATGCCGGCCATGGTGAGCCCGGCCATGGCCAGCGGCAGGGCTTGCTCGCTCATCGCCGCGCCAGCTCGCGCAAAAGACGCGCGGCCTCCCACAGGACCGCCGCACCAAGAAGCGCAAGCCCCAGGGGCAAGGCGGATTTGATCAGCCAAAGGTCGTTCAAGCCGCCATTGCGGGAGCCTTCGCCGGAGGCCAGAGCCCTTGCGGCGAAGTCCCAGGCTGCCGGCGCCGCCAAAAGCAAAAACGGCGCGGCGAACAGCACATGCCCGACCAGATCCACCGCCGTCTTTTGCCGTGGCGCCATGCGGGAATAAAGAAAGTCCACCCGCACATGCCGGTCTTGCAGCCACACCAGGCCCGCCGGCAGCAGCGCCACCACGGCAAGCAAATGCCATTGCAGGTCCAGGAGCGAATTGAGCGTCACCGCGTCGCCTAGCCAGAACAGGGTACGGTCGAAACGCATCAACGGGTTGATGTCGAAAAGATTGGCGAACACCTGCACGGCCACCGCCAGCATCAGCGCGATGATGCAGAACGCGAAGACGTTGAGTGCCCAATGCGCGACGTGCCGCTCTGGGCGGGTTTCCCTGTCCACCGTGTTTCCTCCCGACCGGGTCTTTGACCGGTTCGGTGGCAGGATAGCGGTTTTTCGCTCCATATGGAACAAATTAATTCCAAGTGGAGCGAAACCTGATTCCTGTCTATCCTGGCCGAAAGTGAGCCTGGCCATGAAACTCATCGACATCTTGGACAATACCCCCATCCCCGTCGGCTACCGGCTGGCCTTCCTGACGAGTTTCATGCGCGAGCCGCTGTTGCGGCGCATGGAGCGGGACTTCGGCCTGATCCGCCCGGAATGGACGGTGCTCGTTTGCCTCGTCTTTCGCGACGGGCTCAACCCGCGTGACATTTGCGAGATCACCGAGCAGCCCTCCAATACGGTGAGCCGTGCCGTCACCGCGCTCCAGGCCAAGGGCATGATCAGCCGGCGCGACGACCCGGAGGACGCACGGCGCACACGGCTTTACCTGAAACCGGCCGGCCGAAAGATGCACGATGCCGTCATGGCGCTGTTCGTGCAGGCGGAGCGCGAGATGACCGCCGTGCTTTCGCCGGATGAAAAAGACATCCTCATCCGCTTGCTGGACAAAATGGGCCGCGACGTGCCGCGCTGGCAACGCTTGCCGCCTTACAAGGATTTTCCGCCCGAATAGGAGCGTGACACCCATGCCTGAAGCCCACCCCAACCCGGCGGCCGAGCGGCTGCGCCAGCTTTTGACGCGCGGCGAGTTGATCTTGATGCCGTACTGCTACGACGCGCGGTCGGCCAAGCTGATCGAGCAAGCCGGTTTCGAGCTAACCTCTATGTCGGGCTTCGCGGCCTCGGCCAGCCGGATCGGCGTGCCGGACACGGGCCTGATGAGCTATGGGGAGGTGCTGGACCAAGCCCGCAATACTCTGTGCGGGCATTGCCAAGTTAACGCGAGTGCGTCGAAAATGGCTTGTTTTTCTGATCCTAAGGCCATGATCTCAGCAGCATAATCGGCCCGGAGGCTGAAGGCGTCTTTTCTTGCGTGGCGGTATGAGGGAGCGGAAAGTGAGTATCGGCGAGGGCCAGTATCTGGCCTTCGGGCAGGGCTCATCAAGCGGCTCCCCGGAAAACCCAGAAGCATACAAATTCTCATCCAACCTCAAGACACTCCCGTTCTGCGATGAGACACCGACAAACAGTCAAAACCTCTGTGCAAAGCCTCTAGCGGCGAGCGGCGAGCGGCCGCTCTGGCTGCATCTTCAGGAAACGGCTACCACGGACTAAGCCCGGACTAGGCCCGGGAGGGGCAGGGGGGAGAGAGCATGGCCTTGTCGATCAATCCGGCGCTCAAGCGGGTCGATTCGCCGCCGATTCCCGAAGCGGCGCGTTGGCTCGAGGCGGCCGACAGGTCTCGCAACGAGCCGCTGCTCGACCTGGCGCAGGCCGTGCCGAGCTACGATCCGGCGCCCGCGCTGCTGGAGCATCTCGCCGAGGCCGCCGGCGACCCGGCGACCGCCTTCTACACGCCGATCCTCGGCCTGCCGGCGCTGCGCGAGGCGCAGGCGGCGGCCCTGTCGCGCGACTACGGCGCCGCCATCGCGCCGGCGGAGACGGCCATCACCACCGGCTGCAACCATGCCTTCTGCATGGCCACGGCGGCGGTCGCCGGGTCGGGCGACGAGGTCATCCTGCCGGAGCCCTATTATACCATCGAGTTTACGAACTGACTTCTTTGATCCAAGGGTAGTCGCATAGAGAGCGCAGTCGCCGCTGTTCTTTTGTGAGTTTGATCCATGCGGCGCAACAGGCGTCGATGATGGCCTCTGTGTCGCCAAGGATTTGCATGGATAGGAAGCGC
>JAKSDN010000417.1 GCA_022360075.1 Kiloniellales bacterium
CGCCGGATGTGTCGGGGCCCCCGGCAAACCCATCCGGCGCAATACGCTTGCGCTCTTGCGCCCTACGCAGCTTGTTCAATCCAGCGGTGGGACCTCGTCGTCGAAGTCGGCGGCACTCGTCTCGCCACCGAAGAACGCTTCGATCTCCGCGATCGCTGCGGCGAGCCCGCATTTCCGCACGGTGATGTCCTCCGGAAAGGCGCCCATCAGCCGCGAGGGCATCATGGGGTCGAGCAGGACGAAGACGCCGCGGTCGTCGGCCCGGCGGATCAGGCGGCCGTAGGCCTGCTTGAGGCGAAGTCGGGTCTGGCGGTCGTCGTAGCGCCGGCCGCCGAAGCGCTCGCGCCGCGCCTTGTGGCGGATGTCCGGGCGCGGCCAGGGGACCCGGTCGAAGACGATCAGGCGCAGCGCAGCACCAGGCACGTCGATGCCGTCGCGCATGGCATCGGTGCCGAGCAGGCAGGAATCGACCTCGGCGCGGAAGATGTCGACCAGGGTCGCCGAGTCCCAGCGGTCGACGTGCTGGGCGTAGAGCGGCAGGCCGGCCTCTTCCAATGGCCCCGCGATGCGCTGATAGACGGCGCGCAGGCGCGAGATCGCGGTGAACAGCCCGAGGCCGCCGCCGCCCGTGGCCAGGAACAGCTCGCGGTAGGCCGCCGCGACCTGATCGAGATTGTCCTTGCGCACGTCGTTGACGATGAAGACCCGGGTCTGCGCGCCGTAGTCGAAGGGTGAAGGCACGCGCGCCCGGATCGGCGCGGCGGCCAGGTGGACGGCGCCGCTGCGCATCTCGGCGCCGGCCCAGTCGGCTTCGACGGCGCCGCTGCCGTCGGTCAGGGTCGCCGAGGTGATCGCCAGGCCTTGGGCCTCGGCCATCACGGCCTCGGCGAGCGGGATCGTCGGATCGACCCAATGGCGGTAGAAGCCGACGTCGATGTCGCGACCCTCGATGCGCTCGACCGCGAACCAGTCGACATAGTCCTCGGGCGCGTCTTCTTCGAGGGCCGCCAGCATCTCGCGCCAGGCCGAGACCGGCCAGATCGCCCGACGCTTGAGGCTGCGACAGCTCGCCTCGACGCGCCGGCGGGTCTCGGCCTCCAGCTCCTTGGCCTCGTCGTCCAAGCGCGCGGCGAGCAGCCGCTCCAGGCGGGTGAGCGGTGCCAGCAGCCGGCGCATCGCGGCATCGAGCGCATGGGCCATCTCCAGTAGGCCCTCGATCGGCGGTTTGGCTTCGGTCTCCAGGCTGTAGGGGCTGTCCGGCTGCGGCGCGCGGGCGTAGACCTGCCGATGCAGGGCTCCCAAAAAGGCTTCGACCGGGCCTTGCGGCGCGTTGTCGGCGAGGCGCTGCAGCCAGGCCTCGGCGGGCAGGGCGCGGGCGGCGCGCAGGCTCTCCTCCAACGCCTCCAGGGTCTCCTCGTCGCCGCCGACCAGGTCTTCGAGCCGGCGCTTCAGGCCGCGGATGCGCGTGGCGCCGCGCGAGCGGCCCTCGCCGCCGAGCAGCCAGCGGCGCAGCTCGCGCGTCTCCTGCCCCGAAAGGTGCACGGCGAAGGCACTGTCGGCCGCCTGGAACAGGTGATGGCCCTCGTCGAACACGTAGCGGCTCGGCAGGCGGCCGTCCTCGCCGCCGCCCAGCGTGCCCATGGCCGCCTGGGTCAGGACCAGGGCGTGGTTGGCGATCACCAGCTCGGCCTGGCGGGCGCGGCGGATCGTGCGCTCGATGTAGCATTTGCGGTAGTGCTGGCAGGCGGCGTAGATGCATTCGCCGCGCCGGTCGGTGAGCCCCAGGCTGCGCGCGCGGCCGAGCAGGTCGGGCAGCCAGCCCGGCAGGTCGCCGCCGACCATGTCGCCGTCGCGCGTGCGGGTCGCCCAGCGCGCGATCAGCCCGGCCGCGACCACGTCGGCCGGGCGCACACCGAGGCCCTGGACGAGCTGCTCGAAATTCAGCAGGCAAAGGTAGTTCTCCCGGCCCTTGCGGATCACCACGCGCTCTGCCTTCGTGCGCGGCTCCGGGAACAGCCGGTCGAGCTCGCCGTCGATCTGGTGCTGCAGGTTGCGGGTGAAGGTGGAGATCCAGACCGGCCCCTTGTTCGCCTCCGCCCAGAGGCTGGCCGGCGCCAGATAGCCCAGGGTTTTGCCGACGCCGGTGCCGGCCTCGGCGAGGACCAGGCGCGGCGCCTCCGGATCGTCGCGCGGCTGAAAGGCCTGGGCGACCGCAGAGGCGTAGTCGGCCTGCTGCGGCCGGGCTTCGGCGTCGCTGCCCAGCAGCGCGGCGAGCCGGTGCCGGGCCGCCTCGTCGCTGACCGGCGCGTTGCCCGGCGGCGGTTCGGGCGCCGAGTCCTGCCATTCGGGGAGCTGCTCCCAGACCGCCAGACTGCGCAGGCCGGTGCCGTCCGGCGGGTCCGTCTCGCCGCGGCCGACGCCGAGCGCGGCCAGCACCGCCGGTCCCCAGCGCCAGCCGGCACGCGCCAGGGTCCAGGCGATCGGCCGGGCATCCGGATCGCGCCGGCCGCCGCGCGCACTGAGCTCGCGCAGCAGCAGGATCATGGCCTCGCGCAGCACCAGGGCCTCGTGCTCCAGGTCCGAGGGCGCGGGCAGGCCGAGCAGGGCGGCGAGGCCGCGTGGCGTCGGTGTCAGGGCCGCCGCCGGTCGCACGAAGGCGAAAAGCTCCAGGAGGTCGAGCGCGGGAAAGAGGTCGATGCCCAGGCGGCGGGCGGTGGCCGGGGCATGGCAGAGCACCGGCGCCGTTTCGCGGGCCCGCAACGCCGCTTGATCGCGCGGCAGCAACGCGATCTCGCCGTCCAGGTCGAGCCAAGCGGCCTGGCGCACGCCGGCCACGACGAGCGGCGACTCAGGCAGCACAAGCGACGGCGCGTTGGTCGCCGGGGCTGAGGCGTTGGCATTGGCGGGGGTCGGGGCGGACATCGCCCGGCACTATATCGGGCGCCCGCAGCGCCGGCCATTGCCGGCTCTGCGCCCTGGCGCGGCCTCGCGGCGCGGTGTAGGACAGGTTTCATGTGTCGGAGCGGTCGAGTTAGTGGTTTTGGGGCGGGGTCGTAGCCAGGCCGACAGGCCCCCCCACCCTAACCCTCCCCCACGAGGGGGGAGGGAAAAGGGACAACTGTGCCTCCGCGTGGCTCCCTCCCCCTTGATGGGGGAGGCTTGGGGAGGGGGTGTCAGCCGGCCGGTGCCCTCGGGGCGCGGTGGCTGACGATTTCTCCGCCGACGACCTCGAGCGGCTGGTCTCGGGCGATAAGCGTCTCTGGGACCGCTTCGTCGCCCGCTATGCGGCAGTGATTTACGCGGCGGTGCGGCGCAAGCTGGTCTCGGCCGGCGCGGTCGATGACACCGACGACGTGGTGCAGGACGTCTTCGTGCGGCTCTGCGGGCGCGATTTCCATCTGCTGCGCAACTACGACCCGGGCCGCGCGCGCCTGACCACCTGGCTCACCGTCGTCTCCACCTCCGTGTCGATCGACCATCTGCGCCGGCGCAAGGCGCCCTCCTCCGGCCTCGACGAGGTGCCCGAGGCCGTGCTCGCCGTCGAGGACAAGCGGGTCGAAAAGATCAAGATCCCGCCGGACCTGCTCTCCGGCCGCCAGGCCCTGGTGGTGGAGATGCTCTATCAGCGCGAGATGGACGTGAGCGAGGCGGCGCGCGCGCTCGGCATCGATCCGCAGACCGTGCGCAGCACGCACCACAAGGCGCTCACCAAGCTGCGCGCCCATTTCCGCGGCCGCGAGGAGGATTTTTAGGGGATGTTTGCACAAAGGCCTGCGTACAATCGAAAGCGTGGTCGGAGCTGGAAACGATGACCGAGAAAGAGCCCGTTGCCTTGAGCGACGAGCAGATGTGGCGCCTTGCGCGAGACTCGCAGATCCGCGGGGCGCCGCCTGACGAGGCCGAAGAGGCCGCGTTGCTCGCCGCCTACATCGAAGGAACCCTTGATCCCCAGACCGAAGATGCGGTCGAGCGCTGGTTGGCTGGCGATACCGAGGCCGGTGACACTGCGGTCTCCGCGCGGCAGGCTCTGGGTGAACCCCCGGGACCCGTCCCCGATGCTGTCGTGGCGCGGGCGCAGGGCCTGGTGCGTGCCGGTCCACCGGCGGCCGCCGCCGACAAAGGCTCGGGTTGGCTGGCACAGGTCTTCGGCGCGCTGCCGACGCTCTGGCAGCCGGCCGGGCTGGTCACGGCGACGGCGCTGGTCGTCGCTTGTCTGGCTGGATTTCAGCTCGGCCAGAGCGGCTATCACGGCCTGGTGGCGTTCGAGCGGGCCTTGGCCCAGGAGGCCGGCCTGGGAATCGAGAGCGATGATCTGCTTTAGGGGCGCGCCGTCATGAAGGCGCGTCTGCCCTGGCTGCTGCTCGCCGTCTCGGTCGCCCTCAACGTCTTTTTCGTCGGCGGGGCGCTCTACTCGATGGCGGCCAGCGAGCGGCTGAGCGATGACCCGAAGGCGCGCGTCGCCTTCGTCGCCGAACAGCTCGAGCTGAGCGAGGCCGAGGTCGAGCAGCTCGTGACGCTGCGCCAGCGCATTCGCGAACGCTGGGGCGAGACCCGCGCCCAAAGCCAGGCGATCCGCGGCCGCATCATGATGGAATTGGCCAAGCCCGAGCTCGACCTCGAGCAGGTTAACCTGCTGGTTGAGGAGCGCGCGGCTTTGCGGGGGCCAGCCATGCTCGAGACGGTGAGCGACATGCACGGCTTCCTCGCCACACTCTCGCCCGAGCAGAAGGCCGAGTTCGTGGCCCTGGCGAGTGAGCGCGGCTTCTTCCGCCGCCTGTTTGGCCGCGCGCGCAGCGCCGAGCAGCGTTGAGCCGGCTGACATTGACCTGACACCAGCGCAAGCCTAGGGTCGCGCCGTTTTCTGTCCCGGACCCGGGATCAGCGAGAGAGCGACCACATCATGGCAAGCGAACGCGAGCTGGCCCTCACGGCTCGAGCCTGGCCTTTCGAGGAGGCCCGCAAGATCCTCAAGCGCCTCGACGGCAAGGCGCCGGAGAAGGGCTACGTCCTGTTCGAGACCGGCTACGGCCCCTCCGGCCTGCCGCACATCGGCACCTTCGGCGAGGTCGTGCGCACGACCATGGTGCGCCAGGCCTTCCAGCGGATGTCGGACATCCCGACCCGTCTGTTCTGCTTCTCCGACGACATGGACGGCCTGCGCAAGGTGCCGGACAACGTGCCGAACAAGGCGATGCTCGCCGAGCATCTGGGCAAGCCGCTGACCGCGATTCCCGACCCTTTCAGCAACGAGTTCAAGTCCTTCGGCCAGCACAACAACGCGCGCCTGCAGCGCTTCCTCGACGACGCCGGCTTCGACTACGAATTCCAGTCCTCGACCGAACTCTACAAGGCCGGGCGCTTTGATGAAGCGTTGCTGCGCGTGCTCGAGTGCTACGAGCAGATCATGGGCATCATCTTGCCGACCCTGGGGCCTGAGCGGCGCGCGACCTACAGCCCCTTCTTGCCGATCTCGCCGACGACCGGGCGGGTGCTGCAGGTGCCGGTGCTAGAGCGCGACGCGGCCAAGGGCACGATCGTCTTCGAGGACGAGGACGGCAGCAGGGTCGAGCAGACCGTGACCGGCGGGCACTGCAAGCTGCAGTGGCGGCCCGACTGGGCCATGCGCTGGTACGCGCTCGGAGTCGACTACGAGATGTCGGGCAAGGACCTGATCGATTCGGTGAAGGTCGGCGGGCAGATCTGCCGCACGCTGGGCGCCCGGCCGCCTGAAAGCCTGACCTACGAGCTGTTCCTGGACGAGCAGGGCGAGAAGATCTCCAAGTCCAAGGGCAACGGCATCGCGGTCGAGGAATGGCTGCGCTACGCGCCGCAGGAGAGCCTAGCGCTGTTCATGTACCAGAAGCCGCGCGCGGCAAAGCGGCTGTTCTTCGACGTCATCCCCAAGGCCGTCGACGACTATCTGAACTTTATCGAGCGCTTCGCCGCCGAGGAAGATCCCGCCAAGCGCCTCGAGAGTCCCGTGTGGCACATCCATGACGGCCAGCCGCCGGCGCCCGAGACCAAGCTCGGCTTCTCGATGCTGCTGAACCTCACCAGCGTCTGCAACAGCGAGGACCCGGCCGTGCTCTGGGGCTTCATCTCGCGCTACGACCCCAGCGTGACGGCCGAGTCCGCGCCGATCCTCGACCGCCTGATCGGCCACGCTATCGCCTATTACCGCGACTTCGTGAAGCCCAACAAGGTCTACCGTGCCCCCGACGCCATGGAGCGCAAGGCGCTCGAGGACCTGCTCGGCGAGATCGAATCCCTGCCACGCGACTCCGACGGCGAGAGCATTCAGACCGTGGTCTACGAAGTCGGCAAGCGCCATCCCTTCGCCGACCTGCGCGCCTGGTTCAAGGCGCTCTACGAGATCCTGCTCGGCCAGAGTCAGGGCCCGCGCATGGGCTCCTTCTTCGCGCTCTACGGTCTCGAAGAGAGCATCGCCCTGCTGCGCCGCGCCCTCGAAGGCGAGGATCTGAGCGAGGCGGGTTAGCGGAGCGTAACCCGCCGCACGAAATCAGGAACGCGCGACTCGGCTCCATCCGGCGGAAGACGCTGACGCTATGCCGCCCTACGCGATGCTGCCAGTGCCGGAATGAGTTTCCGCTGCCAACCACAACACACCAATGTCGTGCTCGGGCTTGACCCGAGCATCCATCGTGACTGCGGGACTCCCGGCTCAAGCCGATC
>JAKSDN010000295.1 GCA_022360075.1 Kiloniellales bacterium
CTGGCCAGAGTGTTCCGGAGGCTAATTAGTGCATTTCGGCAGTTCGAAGCAGAAGTTTCTGCTTTGAATTGGACCAAATATTTTTGGCAAAAAAAGATCAGTAAAAATAGATTCTAATATTGATCCTTAGTGATAGTTCTGAATAGTTCCCAAAACGACTAAATGATAATCAACACACAGCATCATATTACCATTACAACTTTGATTTCCACGCCCTATATTTCACCATAATATTTGTGTATAGAACAAGTATTATTCACTTTTTATTAAACTTCCTTAATCTTTTTATGCATAGACAAGCTTAGCGATCAGTTAAACATCGGAAAGTACAAAAATAAACGACGAACTTCCCGCCAAAACCCCGCCAAAACTGCGTCCTCTAACATCTTTCATAGTAAAAAGGTTCGGAATGCATGAACACATGTTTCATAGCCCAAATGTCAGGGGCAAATGAAGAAATGGATGATTCGCGGCTATCCGCACGTCCCACGACCGGACCTGGGCCGCCAGGTCAGTCCGATTTGGATCAAAGATGGATACCCCACGAACGACTGGAGAATGTAGCAACAAAGGGGCCGAGGTCGCCACACAGCTCCAAATCGATAGCTGATTGCGATCGAGGATTGGGCCGATGCAGGCTCGGAGCGTGCAGTGGCCCTTGTGTTGTGTTGGAAGCGCGGGAAAGGGTCAGGCTCTGGCACAGTTGCTCATCATCGATGATGACCACGCGACCCTCGACAACGTTCAGCAGATCTTGATCGACGCGGGTTGGTCCGCGCGCGCGACATCTGATCCACATACGGCGCTGCAAATCTTCGAAGACGATGTCGAGATTGCGATAACGATCTCAGGAATCCAGATGCAGGCCATGGACGGTTTCACTCTGATCCGTCGTCTGCGTTTGATTATGCCTAGGCCGCGAACCTTCAAACCGCTCATCATCACCAAGTCCGTGGATCTGAACATCGCGACAAACGCGATCGAGCATCAAGTCTCGGCCATCGTGGCCACTCCGGTAAGTCCGAGTTTTCTGAAGCAGAAGGTCAGCGACGCTTGGTCCAGCATGGATTCGGTCGAAGCTCCACTGGATGCCGAGTCTTCCCCCGGTCCCGATTTCCGCAGTGGCAGGCGAGAAGACGACGATGACGTTGACGCGTTTCAGCATCGGTGGGGCAGCATTGCATCTGCCATCGCGCGCAAGACATGCGATCTGCTGCTGGAACGGATCGGCCACATACTCTCCGAGGCCGCCGGCGACGAGAACGGACCCGCGCCCCGGCAACGAGCGCAGAACGCAGCGAGCAAAACGGGTCCGCCCTTGGAAATGCTTCTAAGCCTTTTGAAACTCAAGAAGAAGTTCTTCCCCGAGCCGCTGTTTTGTGACCCCTGCTGGGATATGCTGGTCGACCTGGGCATGTCCCACATGGAGGAGAGATCCATCAGCGTTTCCAGCCTTTGCATCGCGGCGGGAATACCTCAGACCACCGCACTGCGGCGCATCGCCGACCTGGAAAACATCGGCCTGGTCATACGAGCCAAGGATCCCGATGACGGCCGGCGGATTTACGTCGCGTTGACAGAACTGGGACTGAAGCGGTTCCTCGGGTTCCTAGAAGAATTCTCAGGCCAAATACAACCGTCGACCGTATGGCCGATTCTACAGAAGAGCCCCCAGATGGCAGACTACAGCAAGTCTTCGCACTGATCCGACGGCCGGCGTCACGATCACCAGCATCGCAGATGGGTCCGAAAGACTGCTAATTGCTCCATTTCGGATCAAGTTGCCAGAGCGTCAACGGCCTCGCCCACCTATCCTCGGCCAGACTTTGCGAACGTCTGGATGGCGGTATGGAAAGCAGTTCGAGGCTTCGAATCCAGGGAATGAGGTCCGAAGCAAATCTCGACGTCGTCATAGTTGACGATGACGAAGGATACCGAATGACGATGTGCCGCGGCATCGAAGCCGCGGGCTATCTGGCGGGAGGCGCCAAGGATGCTCTCTCCGCCTGTTCTCTCATACCCCTCGATAGACCCGGGTTGGCGGTGATCGATACGGACATTTCCGGAAAGGATGCCCTATGGCTGGCCAGTCGCTTCACTTCGCTGAACGCCCATCTGCAAGTCGTATTCACGGCGGGAGACCACTCTAGGCTGAACCTGATCAAGCAGTCGTCTCTGCCGTCGCTCGGCCTGCTCCTGAAACCTCTGGATCATACAGACATCCTGGCAATTCTGCAGGCGGTAGCCTTCAAGCGGCACTGCAACACGAACGATGTGCCTATGTTGAACCATGCGTGAGGCGCACGGGCATTTGGATGTCTTGAAGCCATGAGCACCACGGCTATCCCCAACGAAAGAGAGGATGAAGGACCGGCACTCCCGCCCTCCGAAGCGGGCCGCGCACGCACGTCCCTTGCTCTCGTCGGCTGCGGACAGTCGCTTCGCGATCTGTGTTTGGCTTTGGGGGAGACATGTGGCGCTCTAAATCTAAACGAGAATTCTCGGCAGGAGACGGCAAGCGGCGATTTTGTCGAACCCGCGCCTTTCGATATCGTGCTGCTGGACCCGAGCGCTGCGCATGTCGGCCCCCAACAGCTTGTGGATAGACTGTCGGGGTTTGACAAGGAGATCGGACTGGTGCTTGTCGGCGCAGGCACCGACCCGCTTCTTGAGTTGTACGTCGAGTTCTTGGCGACCCACGACATCCGCGTGGACCATCTCCTGCCGCTGCCAACAACCAAAGGCGCGTTGGAGGCAGCACTCGCCAAAGTACGGAACCTGACCGAAGATCGCGGAACCCCGTCCGCCGCCAAGAACTGGAATGCGCCGGCCGCCACAACTTTCCTGTTTCAGCCCCAGTTCTCAGCGTGCGGGTTGGAGCAGACCGGGGCGGAGGCATTGGCGCGCGCGCTACATCCGCGGCTTGGCCTCATCAATCCGCTGCGTTTCCCCGAGCTCCGGCGCGACCAGAGGTATCTGGATGACCTGTTCTGGGCTGCGATCGGCCAGTCCTTGCATGCGCTTCGGAACTGGAGCAAGGCCGGATATGTCGGGACGGTGTCGGTCAATGTATCGGCCGCCACGTTGCGGCAGCCAGACCTGACGACGCATCTGAGCGAACGGGTCTACGCTCATGGCCTACATCCGCAGCGCATTGTCCTGGAGTTGGTCGAATCAGGACAGATCGAAGACGATCCCGTCGTGTTCGATACGCTGCTCGGGCTGTGTCAAGAAGGCTACCTTCTCTCTTTGGACGATTTCGGACAGGGCTATTCTTCGCTATGGCAGCTCTCACGGATTCCCTTTAGCGAGATCAAGCTCGACCACAGACTGATAGCGCGATTGCAGTGGAGTGACCGCGCGCGCAAGCTCGTCCCGGCCCTCATCGACCTCGCCCATCGGCTTGGGATCGAAATCGTCGCCGAGGGCATCGAGGAGCAGTCGCAATTGGATTTTGTCAGGCGCCATCGCTGCAACTACGTCCAGGGCTTCCTACTAGATCCTAACCAGGAATTCGGGACGCCTCACAACGCGTGATCTTCATGTCGCGATCCCGGTGGAAACACGGTCTGTCGTATGGATTTGGTGTCGATTCGCCAGAATCGGTGACGAGCGCAAGAGTGCTTTGAGGCGGCCCCCAAGGGCCGGGCAGCTTGGCGGTGTGGAGTTGCCCCGCTTTGAAGCCTCCACTGCATCGAGTCTGCAAGCATCCCGACGAGAATCAGCACTCCTGCAAGGCCTCGGGTGTTCGATACGTCAAGACTTCACAGCCGTCTTCCGTCAGCATCACGGTATTGGAGATGAAATAGCTAAAGTCGTCGCCGCGACCCGTGTCGGTGAACCAGGAGTGCGCGTGAAAGACCATGCCCGCTTGCAGCCTGCGCGAACTCCCCGGGGCGAGACTCGTCACCATGCTTCCGCCCGTCCAACTAGGTGGGAAGCCAACACCGACCAGATAACCGCAATGGTGGCGATGGTACGAGCCGAGACCGGCATCGCGGGCGACCCGCTCCCAGGCGGCATAGACCTCGCCGGCCGTCGCATTCGGCTTGATGGCTTGGACAATGGCCTGCATGCCCGCAATCGACAGCTCGGCAGCCTCGTAGGCCAGCTCCGGTGCGTGCCCCACATAGACGAGGCGGCCCATGGGCGCTTGGTATTTGCGGTAAGAAGCACCGATTTCAAGGAACACGGCATCGCCGTCCCGGAATATGTCCCCGCGCCAAGTGGTATGTTCCTCGCCCAGGCGCCTAGTCGGCCTAATGAAGGGCCCGAAACCCGGATATTCGCTGCCGGCGAGAATCATCGCCCTGTGGCACTCCGCAGCAACCTCGTAGTCGCTAGCACCATCGCGAACCGCAGCGACAGCCGCCTGGACGCCGGCGTCGGCGGCCTCGGCGGCCTTGCGCGTGTAGGCCTGTTCGAGGGGCGATTTGACGAGTCTGATATCGTCCACGAGACCGGAGGCGTCGCACCACTGTGCGTCCGGGGTCGCCTGGAGAATTCGCTCGAAATGGCGGGGCGTGAGGAAGAGGCTCCGCTTCTCCAAGCCCAGGCGGGCCGTCGCGAGCCCGAGGGTGTTCAGCGCTTGGGCGACGTAATCCGACAGCTCCTCGTCGTCGCCATGGCCGTAGAAATCGGCGTTGGCGACCTGGTTCTCGACCGTGACGCGCTCCATCGCCCGCGCCACGAGGGCCAGCTGGCCGTCGCAGGGCACGACGAGGATGTGACAGGCGAAGAAACCCCAGTGGTCTATGCCGGTGAGATAATAGATGTTCTCGGGCACGGAGACGACGAGGCCATCGAGGTTAGCCGCCGCCATCGAGTGACGGACCCTATCCAGACGGGCCGCAAGTTCGTCTGCGGGGAATGTCGGAGAGACGGGCATGGAACGGCCTCCAGGTTACCGAATGTATCGCCGGCACACGTTATGAAAGGGTGTTCCAATCGGGCCCGTCAATCGATCACGATCAGCTCGCGAGGGGTATCGCAAAGCCGCTCGCCGCCCCGGTCGGTCACGACAAAGGGCTCCGAGACGGCCGCTCCAAAGTCTTCCAACCAAACCCCCGACTGGAAATGGAAGCACATACCCGCCTCAAGCACGGTCTCGTCACCGGGCCTTAGGCTGGCGGTGCGTTCGCCCCAGTCGGGCGGGTAGTTGAGGCCGATGGAGTAGCCGGCACGGCTCTCCTTCCTGTAGCCGTTGCGGTTCAGCACTTTTTGCCAAGCCGCTTCCACCGCTTCGCAGGTGGCGCCGGGCCTAGCGGCATCGAGGGCCGCATCGACTCCTGCGACGATGACCGAAGCCAGTCTTCGAATTTCCTGCTTCGGCTTGCCGAGATGGATCGTGCGGGTGAGCGGAGCGTGATAGTGCCGGCGCGCCGCGGCGATCTCCATCATCACCAGGGTGTCGTTCGGCAGGGGCTCGTCGGTCCAGGTCAAGTGCGGGGTGCTGGTGCCTTCACCGACCTGGATCAGCGGGCAGAGACTGGTGTAGTCGCCATGCTTGCCGTTCACGCCGGTAATCTGGGCGTGGTACACCTCTGCGATCACCTCGTGCTGCGGAACGCCAGGCGCTATCTTGGCGATCGCGCGGTTCATGGTCCGCGAGCAGATTTGCCCGGCCTCGCGCATCAGCACCAGCTCCGCTTCCGACTTCACCAGCCGCGCCCAGTTGACCAAACCGGCGTTGTCCGAGAGGGCGGCGTTCGGCAGGCCGCGCAGGAGATGCTGATGCGCGCGCGCAGTATAGTAGTGGGCGTCGAACTCGATCCCGATGCGCGCAGAGCCCCAGCCGCGGCGCGCGATCAAATCGCACAGCTCATCAAAGGGATGATCGACGGGATGATGAACCAGCGGCTCGGAGTAGCCGACGATGTTCTCGGCGGGGAGATCGGTGGTGAAGTGGGCCGACTTTGCGTCCTGAGCGCGGCCGAACCATATCGGCGAATCTTCGTCCCGATGCACCAGTACGGCCTGCGGCGTATAGAACGACCAGCCGTCGAACCCAGTCAGCCAGCACATGTTGGCCGGATCCTGGCAGACGATCAGGTCGAAGCCAGACGCGTCCATGCGCTGCCTAACATCGGAAAGTCGCCGCGCGTATTCGGCAGCCTCGAAGGGTTTTCGGTAGCTCATCGCCCCTTACAGCTTGTCGCGGTTCACCCCGCCTCGAGTACCGCACTCAGGAATTGCCGGGTACGCTCGTTTTGCGGATTGCCGAAGATTTGTTCCGGCGGTCCTTGCTCGGCAATACTGCCCGCATAGAAGAAGCAGACCCGGTCTGAGATTTCCTTGGCGAATCCCATTTGGTGGGTCACCATCAGCATAGTCAGGTTGTGTTCGCTGTTGAGCTGGCGGATGACGTTCAGTACCTCGCCGATCACCTCGGGGTCGAGCGCCGAAGTCACCTCGTCGAGCAGCATCACTTTGGGTCTCATGGCCAGCGCTCGAGCGATCGCGACGCGCTGCTGCTGGCCGCCCGAGAGACGGGAGGGATGCTGGTCCTTCTTGTCAGCGAGCCCGACCATCCCGAGCAGTTCCATCGACCGCGCTTCGGCCTCATCCTTGCTGAGGCCCAGCACCTGAACCGGCGCTTCCATGCAGTTCTCGAGCGCAGTCATATGCGGGAACAGATTGAAGTGCTGGAACACCATGCCGATGTTGCCGCGCTGCTTGCGCACATGGGCCGCGTTTGCCTTCACCAAGGCGCCGCCGCGATTCATGTGCGTCAGCGGTTGGCCGTCGACGTAGATTACGCCTTCGTCAATCTCCTCCAAGGTCATCAGCATGCGCAGCACGGTCGTCTTGCCCGAGCCCGAAGGGCCGATGATCGACACCATCTCGTTGGCGCTCACGTCGAGGTCGAGGGAGTCCAGCACCGTGAGCGGGCCATAACGCTTGGTGACGTTGCTGAAGCGGACCATCGGACCGTCGGCGTCGAGGCTTGTCGGAAATGTTTGATCGGTCATGGGACCCCCTGAATTTCGCGCAACTTGCCGGTGCTATCGACGCCTCACCTCAGCTCCTCCATCGCCGCCATGGCCTCCTCGAGCCGACCGGCAACGCTTGGCGGATCGAAAACAATGGATGGCGGGATCACGCCTGGCCAGGCCTGCCTGATCAGAACCACCGCCTTCCGCAGCTCTTCGTGGCCCCGCCTGCCTTTGAGCCTACCGTGGTATCGGACAAGGGCCTCCGCTTCCGTCGCCAAGCCTCGGCCGTTTTGATATTGTCGCAAGTTCACGACCTCGTTGTCGATCACGGCCTCGGCGTAGTTCGCAACCGCCTCTCGTAGCAGTACCTCGACCAGGTCGAGCACGGACCCCGCATCCATGGCACCGGTTTGGGCAAAGCTTCCGTCGAGTGCATTCGACGCCGATTCTATGGTCGCGAGAGTCGCAGCCGGGTCGCCCTCGGGGGCAAACTCAAGCTGCTCGAGAAAGACCATCGTGAACGGCGCGCCCCGCTGCTCGAATTCGGGCTCGGCGCTGCGGAAAATCTCCTGCATGCGCTGCTGCATATGGTAATCGGCCCCTGGCGCGCGCATCTGCAGCAGCGCACGGGCCACGCTGAGCTGGCCCTTCATCTTCAGTATCGCCAAGCGGTAAGCGTCGGTTGCATCCAGCTGCCCGGCGCTCGTGCCTTGGGCTTCGACGCTCTCTGAATCGGCCGCGACGATCTGGAGGACAGGCTCAGCCGGACCGGCAGCTGACTGAGCGTGCCAGGGGAATGCGATCGCATTCCCGAGCACGAGGCTCCAAACAACGAGCCATCGCACCGTGTCGGGAGGAATCACGAGTTCCCTCCTCCGTCCTATCTGCTCATGCCCAGGGTTCGCCGAACCCAGGCCTCGAAGGCCCGCAATCCCGCAGCTGTCGGCAAGGAGATGATCAGGAATATCACCCCCACCAGCGTATAGGGCTCCAGGAAGCGGTACGTCTCGGAGCCGAGGGCGTTCGCAGTGTGCATGAGTTCGGCGACCCCGATGACCGACAGCATCGGCGTGTCCTTGAAGATGCCGACCAGGTAGTTGCCCATGCCGGGGAGACTGGCTGGCAGGGCCTGGGGGATGATGATTCCGAAATAGGTCCGCCCTGTGCTGAGATTGAGAGCCTTGCAGGCCTCCCACTGCCCTTTCGGCACGGCTTCCAGCCCACCGCGATAAACCTCGGAGAGATAGGCCGCATAGTGCAGACCGATCGCGATCATGCCGGAGGTCCAGGGCGACAGCCGAACGCCGAACTGCGGGCCCACGAAGAAGACGAAAAAGATCTGCAGGACCAGCGGGGTCGAACGGATAATGTCGACAATCTCGCGCACGATCAGCGTCACCGGCTTGTAGGGTGTACGCTGTGCCAAGGCGAAAACCAAGCCCACCACGAGGGCTATCCCGTACCCGATCCCGGCGGCCAACAGAGTGTTGAGCGTGGCTTCGAAGAGCCGCGGGAGGATCTCAATGACAAAGTCCCAGCGCCAGTCGAACATGGTTCCCTCCCTCAGGCCCGCCCCATCTTTCGGGCCGTGAATCGCTCGAACCAGCGCATGGACGGAGAAATGAAGACTCGCGCCATGACATAGTAGATGATCAACGCACTGCCGAAGGCCTCGACGGAAAGAAACGTCGAGCCGTTGATCTGCTTGGCTTCGAACATCAAATCGGAGACCGAGATCAGTGCGACCAGCGCGGTGGCCTTCAGCAGTTCGATCATCAGGTTGCCCCACGCCGGCAGCATGATCAGGATCGCCTGCGGAAAGATGATCCGCCGCATCCGCGTGAGGGGCGTCATGTTCAGCGCCAGAGCGGCCTCGTATTGACCGCGCGGCACAGCCTGGATGGCGCCGCGTACAACCTCCGCGCCGTAACCGCCAAGGTTCATCCCAACGGCGACGATGCCCGCCGTGAACTTCTCAAGCGTGATGCCGAACAGGGGCAGCACGAAGAAAATCCAATAGAGCTGGACCAGAAGCGAGGTGCCACGGAAAAGTTCGATGTAGCAGGTGGCCGTCGCGCGTACGGCAAAATATCGAGATAAACGCATGAGCCCCATGACGATCGCGATCGCCACGGCGAGAATTGCCGCCAGCACCGTCTGTTCCGCGGTGACAATGGCGCCGCTGAGGAGGCGCGAACCGTGCTCCGTGAGGAATTCGATGTATGACATCAGGCCTCACTCCACCTGGGGCGCAAGGGAGCTCGACTCCGGGCAGCCCGTTTTCGTATCGCAGAGGGCCGGAAGACAGGCGGCGTATGGCACCGCCTGTCTCGGCCAAACATCGAGGCCGCGTGCCCTAGCGCACGTCAGCGATTGGCGCAGGCGTAATCGGTAGTCACGCCACCGGGGAGCTGAGCCTTCGTGTAGCCATACTCGGCGACCGCCGCCAACATCTCCTCCGAGCCTAGATAGTCGGCTTGCGCCTCATTGAACGCGGCCAAGAAATCCGTATCGCTCGGGCGGAAGGCGATCCCGACCCAATTCAGCGTCCACTCGGGCAACTTCGACGGGTCGGTGACTTCCACCGCGCCGCCACTCTCCTTCGCCAGATTCTGAGCGGTGAAGAAGGTCACCCCGCCGGCATCGGCGCGACCGGCCTTGACAGCCGCCAGGATTTCCGTTGGCCCCGGCACCTGCATGATGTTGCCCTCGGCGATTCCTTCCTTCTTCGCCACCTCGACGATGTTGTAGCCGGCACCCGTCACAATCACGGCTCCGGCGTTCTTGATATCCTGATAGGTCTCCAGCCCCCCGGGGTTGCCGGGGGCCACGATAAAGGCATCGCCGAATACGCCCATGGGCTCGGCGAAGTTGACGTTCTCGCAGCGCGTGCCAAGGATATACATACCGCCGGTGATCACATCGAAGCGATTGGCTTTGAGGCCTGGGATCAAGCCACCCCAGTCTGTCACCACCGGTTCGATGTTGGTGATCCCCATGGCATTTAGGACGCCGACCGCGTGCGCGTTGGCAAAGCCGAGCGGTGCGTTGTTCTCGCCCGGATAGGCCCAAGGCACTTCGTTGGCGAAGCCGATCCGAATGGCCTCGCCCGCTTTGGCCTTGTCCAACAGCGAGTCTGCCTGCGCCGCGCCTGCGCCCACGACGAACATTGCGGCAAGTGCGATTCCGGTAAGAAAGCTCCGTTTCGTGAAATTCATGATGTGATCCTCCCCTTGGTGATCATGGATGGGTCGTTGCTCTTGAACTGCCGAGATGCTCGCGTCGGATGCAAACCTTCTCCGTTAGGGTCAACACGCGGGGTCGATCTGGACTTCAGCGTGCGAGCCGGTCTCCCAATTTGTCGAGAAAGGCCATACAGCGCCCAAGTTCCGACAGCTCGATGTACTCGTCTGGTTTGTGGGCCTGGTCGATGCTCCCCGGCCCAAAGACTACCGTCGAAATTCCGGCATCGCTAAAATGCCCGGCATCGGTGCCAAAGGGTACGACATCGGTTTTATTGAGCCCCGTTATCTCGGTCAGAAGCGCGACGGCTTCGTGAGAATTTCGATCGTCGAGCGCCGGTACCTTCGCCTCCGTTCGCATGCGGATGTCGGCACCGGGATACTGGCGGTTCAGGTCAGGAAGCAGGGTGCTGGAAACGTAGTCGTGGATGTCGGCCATCACTGCTTCTGCGTCCGTTCCAGGGATGAACCGAAGCTCCCAATCGAGCGCGCAATAGCCAGGTATGACATTACGGGCCGTGCCGCCGTGAACGGTGCCGACGCTGATCGTCGTAAATGGCGGTTCGAACCCGCTAGTCGGATCCGGCGTTGCCGCGAGTATGCGGGCTCGATTCTCAAGGTAGCCGATCAGCTGTGCGGCAAACGAAATCGCATTGGCCCCCTTGCGCGGATCGGAGGCATGCGCTTCCAACCCGATGATCTCGGTACGCATCTCAAAGGCGCCCTTGTGGCCGGTGACGATACGCATTTCCGTCGGCTCTCCGACGATGGCTACGGAAGGGCGCGGGACCGTCTGCGCCATGTCCTCAATCAGACCGGGCGCCCCAAAGCCCCCGATTTCTTCGTCGTAACACATGGAAATGTGGATCGGGCGCTTGAGCGGCATTTGCTTCCAAAGTGGTACCGCGGCCAACATGCAGGCAAGGAAGCCCTTCATGTCCACAGCTCCGCGTCCGTAAAGGCGTCCGCCGCGCTCGGTCAAGCGAAAGGGATCGGATGTCCATCGCTGGCCGTCCACCGGCACCACGTCCGTGTGGCCGTTGAGCACCACGCCGCCGTCCACCGCCGGCCCGACCAACGCATGAAGGTTGGCGCGCTCGCCTGTTTCGTCATAGCAGAGGTGCGAGCTAACGCCCTCTTGGCTCAGGTATTGCTCAACAAAGCGAATGAGATCGAGATTGGAGCAGGCCGAGACCGTTGCGAATGCCACCATCCGGTCCAACAGTTCCAAGGCGTGGGCAGTCTCTGCCGCCACCTGTACTCCTCCCCTGTCAGTCGGAGCGTAACGCTCACGAACAGACAAGATACATGTATCTTATCTATCTCAGTTATGCAAGCCATAGACAAATCGCCGGATGTCAACGCTTCGTATCGAAAAAATCTCAATTTTACAGGTAGTTAACAAAATCATTTTGGTGTCGAGCATTCAGCCCTGCATCCGCAATCGCGAAATTTCTTGAGGATATGTGTATCTTTGACTAGATAGTGGAAACGTGAGTCTGTTCGATCACGCTAAACAAGCGACGAGAATGGGCGATGTCGGGCGCCATGATTTCGAAAGCCATCACGGATACTTCGAGGGTCGACACCGATAGCAGCCC
>JAKSDN010000986.1 GCA_022360075.1 Kiloniellales bacterium
ATATGCGTTCGCGGACCTGTTCGTAGACCGAGCTCGAGAGGCGGCGCTCCGGCTGCCAGGCCTTCTCCTGGCGCCGCCTCACCGATCTCGCCTCGTCATCGCCAGAACCAGCCTTCCGCTGCGCCATAGCCTTCCCCTCGATGCCGAAACAAAGCTGCATACATCTATAAGGTCGATAGGCCACATTGACAAGCGCCCCGCGTCGCTCGCAGTCGGCTGATAAAGTTTTTGGTCCAATTTCGCCGGAGACGATGACGATGTGAACTAAAGCTCTACAGACAGAGGGGAACATGCTCTGACCAAAGTACAGCTGTATACGGTAGAGATCAAGGCAACGAGCGTTACAGGGAATCGATCTGTATCAGGTCGCTCCAATTATAATCTCTTGAATATAATAATATTTTCACTAGAAAAATCCACCACGGCACCGGCGCACGAACTGCGTTGTCAACGCTGCAGGTACGGCATTCCGTAGTCCGCCCTAATCAGGGAAGCGGCCTCAGATGCCTTTATCAATTCCATATCACAAAGTCTTCAGAATTATAAAGTAATTATCTTCACTTTGGATGCATTATTATTTATCAATACAAATTTATTTCTCATCATTTTTTATAAACGCCCACAGAATTACTTAAGTAGTTATATCTCAAACAAAACTACGCTGGTTCTGGCGGTGATCGGTTGACAGCGATGCACAAATCTGTATACATCTTAGCTAGACGATAGAGTCCGGAATCGTATCCGGCGGCAAGAGCAGGTTGGGGACGCTTCACAGGTGACCGACAACAGCGATGCGGCGGTGAGCTTCGTCGACGTTTGCAAGACGTTCGACGGCGAGCACCTCGTCGTGAAGAACCTCAACCTCGATGTCTCTCGAGGCGAGTTCCTCACGCTGCTCGGCCCCTCGGGCTCGGGCAAGACGACGAGCCTGATGATGCTCGCCGGTTTCGAGGCCATGACCAGCGGCGACATCCGCCTTGGTGGCCGGTCGCTCAGAAACGTCCCGCCCTATCTGCGGAACATCGGCATGGTCTTCCAGAACTACGCCCTCTTCCCGCACATGACGGTGGAGGAGAACCTCGCGTTTCCCCTCGAAGCGAGGGGGGTGCCGAAGTCCGGGATCGCTCTGAAAATCCGGCACGCGCTCGAGATGGTGCGGCTTGCAGACTTCGCCAAGCGCCGTCCGGGACAGCTTTCCGGCGGTCAGCAGCAGCGCGTGGCGGTCGCGCGGGCGCTGGTCTACGAGCCGGCTCTGGTTCTGATGGATGAGCCCTTGGGGGCCTTGGACAAGCAGTTGCGCGAGCAGATGCAGCTCGAGCTCAAGCACATCCACCAGACGGTGGGCGTTACCGTCGTCTACGTCACCCATGACCAGAGCGAAGCGCTCACGATGTCCGACCGCATCGCCGTGTTCAGCGATGGCGAGATCCAGCAGATCGCAACGCCGCAAGAGCTCTATGAGGAGCCTGAGAACGCGTTCGTCGCGCAGTTCATCGGGGAGAACAACAGCCTCTCCGGCACCGTCCGCCACGTGAACGGCACACTCTGCCAAGTCGAGCTGGACGGCGGGTTCGATGTCGAGGCGCTGGCCGTCAATGTCGGCAAAGTCGGGTCCCGGACCACGCTCTCCATTCGCCCCGAGTGCGTCCAGGTCAATCCGACGGACGGCTCGTGCAAAGACCGCTTCGATGCCCGGGTCGAGGAACGAATCTACCTGGGCGACCACGTTCGGTTCCGTGTCGCTGTCTGCGGCAACGACAGCTTCGTCATCAAGATTCCACGTGCGCTCGATACCGAGAACCTCGAGGTGGGCCGGACCTGCACCATCGGATGGAGCAGCCACGACTGCCGGGCCTTGGACGCGACATGACCCAGGCGCCGAGAACACGGCTTTGCGGACGATGAGCCGATAGACGAACCCCAGGCGTCCGGCAGTGACGCCTTCATACACAGCAGGGAGAAGGTGAATGAGACAAGATCGGACGTACACCGGCGTCGTCGCGGCGAGCGTGCTCGCGCTTGGCCTAGCCGCATCGGATGCCACCCGAGCTGCGGAGAAGATCACCGTCACGTCATGGGGTGGTTCCTATAGCGAAAGCCAGCGCAAGGCCTTCTACGAGCCCTTCATGGCCGAGACCGGCCACACCGTGCTCGAGGACGAGTGGAACGGCGACCTGGCCAAGGTGCGGGCCATGGTGGACACCCAGAACTATCAAACGCATGTCATCGATGCCGAATCGGGCCAGCTCGTCGCCGGCTGCGACGAGGGGCTGTGGGAGCCCATCGACTATGCCAAGCTGGGCTTCGGCCCTGAAGACTTCCTCGCCGGCGCCGCCCACGAATGCGGCGTTGGCAACATCAGTTGGTCATTCATCTTCGCCTACGACGCCGACCAGATCCCGGGCGATGGGCCGGCGAGCTGGCTCGACTTCTGGGACGTCGAGAAGTTCCCGGGCAAGCGCGGCCTGCGCAAGCAGCCGAAGTGGAATCTGGAGTACGCGCTCGTCGCCGATGGCGTGCCCTTCGACGAGATCTACGATGTGCTTGGCACGGAAGAAGGTCTCGTGCGCGCTTTCGCGAAGCTCGATGAGCTCAGGCCCCACGTCATCTGGTACGAAACCAGCGCCCAGGCTCCCCAGCTATTGGCCGACCAGGAAGTCGTGATGACCTCGGCCGCCAACGGCCGAATCTACACGGCGATCGTGAACGACAAGAAGAACTTCCGCATCGTCTGGGACGGTCAGGCCATGGATTTCGACTTCTGGGTCATCCCCAAGGGCCATCCGCAGGCCGATCTGGCGCACGAGTTCATCAAATTCGCCTCCCGGCCCGACCGCATGGGCGATCAGACGAACTATGTCTCCTATGGCCCTCTGCGCAAGGCGGCTGTCGAGTACGTCAATCCGGACATCCTGCCGCACCTCCCGACGGCGCCGGAGAACACCAAGACTTGGTTCAAGACCGATACGCAGTTCTGGGCCGACAACCGCGAGGCGCTTGTCGAGCGGTTCAACGTTTGGATCGCGAAGTAGGTTGGCTCGAGAGGGTGGAGCGAAGCTCCGCCCTCTTTTCTTCGGAAGGCGAAGTGACGACGGAAGCGTGCGGCCGTGACCACTGCAACGCCAACGATTGAGCGCCTCGACACGGGGACTGCGGTGTCCCTTCGGGTGCAGCTCCGCCGCGCGGAAAGAGCGCGAAAGCTCAACGCGATCTTGCTGATCGCGCCACTGTTTCTGTTCCTCCTGGTCACCTTCCTAATTCCGATCGCCCAAGTGCTCATGCGGAGCGTCGAGAACCCGGAGATCGTCGAGGTCCTGCCGAACCTCGCGGCCACGATGAAATCCTGGGACGGCCGGGGCATGCCGCCGCCAGAAGTCGTGAAGGCCTTCGCCGAGGCCCTCGTTTCGGCGCGTGACAACAGGAGCATCACGAGGGCGGCCAAGCGGCTCAACTACGGCATCCCCGGTTATCGCAGCCTGCTGATCAAGACGGCCCGGCGCATGCCCCCGCCCGATACGCCGCAGCTCCTTGCCAAGCTGGCCGAGATCGACAAGCGATGGGCGGACCGACAGTACTGGACGGCCCTCAAGCGGGCCTCCACTGCCCACACCGTAGAGTATCTCCTTGCCGCTTTGGACCTGCGGTACGACGTCGACGGCACCGTCGTTCAAAAACCAGCCCACAGCTCGATCTATCTGACCGTTCTGGCCCGAACGCTCTGGATCGCCGTTGCCGTCACGGTCCTATGCCTGCTGCTCGGCTATCCGATCGCCTACCTGCTAGCCACGCTTCCCACCAGATACAGCAACCTGCTTCTGCTCTTGCTGCTGCTCCCCTTCTGGACCTCCCTCCTGGTCCGCACGACGGCCTGGGTCGTGCTGCTGCAGAACCAGGGCGTCGTCAACGATTTGGGCATCTGGCTCGGCCTCTGGAGCGAGCCGCTGCAGCTCGTGCGCAATCGCGCCGGCGTCTACATCGCCATGGTGCATATCATGCTGCCCTTCATGGTGCTGCCGCTGTTCAGCGTCATGAAGGGCATCTCGCCCTATCACATGAAGGCCGCGGCCTCGCTGGGCGCGCGGCCGACAAGGGCCTTCATGAAGGTCTACGCGCCGCAAACGCTGCCAGGCATCGGCGCCGGCACGCTGCTGGTGTTCATCATGACCTTGGGCTTCTACATCACGCCCGCGCTGGTCGGCGGTCCGAAAGACCAGATGCTCAGCTACTTCATCGCTTTCAACGCCGGCACCACCGTCAACTGGGGCATGGCGGCGGCCCTCAGCCTGCTCCTGATGCTCTGCGTCGGCATCTTCTTTGCCGTCTACAGCCGCCTGATCGGCGTCAACAAGCTGAGGCTCGGCTGATGGCTCTGGCGCCCTATGCCACCGGCGGCCAGAAGCTCTGGTACTACGGGTTGCGCATCGCCTGCGGTGTCGTCTTCTTTTTCTTGGTCGCGCCCGTCCTGGTGATCATTCCCCTGTCCTTCAATCAGGACCCTTTCTTTACCTATCCCATGAGCGGCTATTCGCTGAGGTGGTACGAGGAGATCTTCGGCGACGGCCCGCTATCGATCCTCTGGCAAAGGTCGATCGTCAACAGCGTCATCGTGGCGGTCTTCTCCACAGTGCTGGCGACCAGCCTCGGTACCCTGGCGGCGCTTGGATTGAACCGCGCCGACTTCCCCTTCAAGAACACGCTGCTCGCGATCCTGATCTCGCCCATGGTCGTCCCTATCGTGGTGACGGCGATCGGCATGTTCTATTTCTACGCCCAAGTGGGGCTCGTCGGCTCGCTGACCGGCATCATTCTCGCCCATACGGCGATTGGCGCGCCCTTCGTGGTGATCACGGTCACGGCGACCTTGGCGGGGTTCGACCACAACCTCGTCCGAGCGGGCAGCATCCTCGGCGCGCGGCCAACGAGGGTGTTCCGCAAGGTCACCCTGCCGCTGATCCTCCCCGGCGTTGCTTCGGGTGGCCTATTCGCCTTTGCGACCTCCTGGGACGAAATCGTGATCGTGCTCTTCATGGCCGGCGCGGAGCAGCACACCATCCCTCGACGCATGTGGAGCGGCATTCGCGAGCACCTGAGCCCGACCATCATCGCGGCGGCCACGCTCCTGATCCTCCTCTCGGTCCTGCTCATGCTGACCATGGAGTGGCTGCGCCGCCGCAGCGAGCGCCTGCGCGGACTAGAGCAGACCTGAGATACGCACCTCACCCGTAAGAAACTTCGGATCAACAGAGCGCGGACGCTATGAAGGCACAGTACGAATCCCGGATCCTCGACCTGCAACGAAGGCTACGGAACGAAGGCGTAGATGGCGCCCTGGTGACCGACCCGGACTCCATCTTCTATCTCTCCGGCTACTGGGGCTATGCGAGCTTTGTCTCCTGCGGCAGGCCGAATCTTCTCTGGATTCCCAGAGACGATAAACCGGCGGTGATCACCCCGCTGATGGAACTCGAGATGTGTCGGCAGCTCAGCGCCGTTGCCGAGATTAGAGGCTGGGTCGACGGCATCGACGGCGAATGGAGAAGACCGCTTCGCGACGTCATCGGCACCTCGACCTGCCGGACCATAGCCTTAGAAACGGCTCAGATCCCCGCTGTGGTTGCCGGTTTCATCTCCGAAGAATGGCCTGACTTGCGACGAACCGACCTGGCGGGCGCCCTCGGCGATATGCGCATGATCAAGAGCGAGGAGGAAATCCTCATCATGCGGCAAGCCGGTGACGTCGCCGTTGCCATGGCCGAAGCCGGCGAGGACGCGATTGCCGTGGGCGTGCCGGAGTACGAGGTATCGCTGGCTGTCATTAACGGCGGCACCCGGAAGGCGGCCGAGCTGCTGAACGGCAGCAGCGAGCTGTTCGCCTCACCGATGATCCACAACCTGCAGATCATGCAGTCCGGCCACGACACCTGCATGGTGCATCGCCGGCCGACGACCAAGTGCATCGGCGCAGGCGACCCGGTCTACCTGTGCTTTTGCGGGATCACCGTCTTCAAGGGCTACTGGCTCGGCTTTGACCGCGAGTTCTTCTGCGGCTCGGTGACCGACGAGCAGGCCAGGATCTACGAGGTCTGCATAAAAGCCCAGGAGGCCGCGTTGAACACGATCAGGCCGGGCGTGACCGCGGAAGAGGTGCACTTCGCCGCCGATGCCGTTTATCGAGAAGCCGGATTCGCACCGACCTACCGCACCGGTCGCGGTACCGGCTGCTCGATCCTCGAGGGACCCGAACTCAAGGCGGGCAACAAGACCCCGCTCCAGGCCGGCATGACCTTCGCGGTCGATGGCGGGATCACGCTTCCCGGTCAGTTCGGCGCCAGGGTCGGTGACTCGGTCGTCGTGACCCATAGCGGGTTCGAATACCTCACGCCTTACCCGAAGGGCTTGCGGGTGCTCTGATCACAAGCCGGATCACTTGGTGAGCCGGGAAATGCGCAAAAAGACGCTCGTCGCCATACCCGGCCTTCATGGCTCCTGGGTCAGTTGGATTCCGCAAGTCGCGATGCTGGAGGATCTCGCCGAGGTGCAGATGGCGGACTCCGCATGCGGTCACGATAGCATTGCCGCGATGGCAGAGTCGGTTCTCCGGGACGCCCCGCCGTCCTTTTGCCTCGCGGGCTATTCGATGGGCGGCTACGTAGCGCTTGAGGTGATACGGCAGGCCCCGGAACGGGTGGAACGTCTGGCGCTCATATCCACAAGCGCAAGGGGGCCAAGCGTTGACGAAGATCGCTTCCGCGAGCTGGAGCGCCGGCTGGTCGAAGCGGGCTACCTGGATCAGCTTGTCGACAGCGCAACGGACGGCGTGCACCCAGATAGAACGGACGACCCCTTCATCCTGAATGCGAGGAAACTGAGCGCCCATGTCGCCGGGTCAAAGACGATCCTCAGGCGCACCGAGGCCGTGCTCAGCCGTGTCGATAGCCGGCCCTATTTGCACGCCATCTCGTGTCCAACCTTGGTGATCTGTGGCGCAGACGACAAGATCTGCCCACCCGATCTGTCGCGGGAGATCGCCGATGGCATCAGCGGTGCGCGGCTGGCACTTCTCGAGCGATGCGGCCACTTCATACTCTATGAACAAGCGTCGAAACTGGCTGACGAACTCCGAGCGTGGCTCGACATGTGAGATTTCGCGGCGGACGAAGACGTGACCGCCGCCGAGCGAGACGAAAGCTCAGCCTTCAGGATATGAGTCCGCTAGCTCGCTCACCATGGAACTTTGTGAGTCGCTTATCCCCCAGGTCCGCGCCCGACCCCGCTGAGTCACCGGCCTGTCCGTCGTCAGAACTCTCCTTACCCATCGCAGCTTCTGAATGGGCTCGCAGCCAAACGACGCTTACCCCAGACGAGTTAGGTAGGCCTCCGCCAGCCGGCAGGTCTCGCTGGCAAAGCGCGGCGCGATCTCGCGTGCGAAGTCCAGGTGTTGCCGCTGATAGCCGACCCAGCCGAGCAGTTGCAGGCGGCGCAGCATGATCAACGTTGGAACCTCAGCCTCCAACTTAGCCGGCACCGGCGCGACCTTGCGATAGCCCTGGAGCCAGCGCGCGATCAGGTCCGGGACGTCCGGCCGCTCCTCGAGGAAGCTGAGCGCAGCGGCCAGATCGAAGAGATACCAACCGTAGCCGCAGTCGTCGAAGTCGATGATCGCGGTGCGCTCGCCGTCGTCCAGCAGATTGGCCAGTCTGAGATCGGCATGTATCAGGCCGAAGTGCTCGCGGTCCGTGGGAAGCGACGAAAGGCGATTGCGCACCGCCGCGTCGAGCCTGGACAGGAGTCGCAAGGCATCCTCTTGACCTTCGACTCCTTCTTGCCACGGCCCCCAGCGGACGCGGTCGTCCAGGATGACGTCGGGCGTCCAGGAATGGCGCGCGAAGCCGGAGGGCGGGACCCAGCTCTTGGCATGGAGATGCATGCGGGCGGAGATCTCGCCGAGGCGCTCGAAGCCCGGGAGGAGTGCGTCTTCCGGTGGCTCCGCTCCGGCGAGGAAGCTGTAGACCACGGCGTGGCGCGGCTTGTCGAGGTCGGGCGCCGCGATTGTCTGCACCAGTGAGCCGTCCCTGGCACACAGGACCTCCGGCACCACGATGTCGGTATCGCGGCGCAGGGCCATCAGCCAGGTCAGCTCGGCGGCGATCGACGGCGGCACGTGGTAGGCGAGACGGCCGGAATTGACCCGGATCACGTAGCGATCGGCGCGCTCCGGATCGCTCACCAGGTAGACCTTGTTCTCGGACTCGCTCAAGGGCTCGACCGTTGTTGCCGCAGAGAAATCGTAAAGCTCGACAAGGCCTCCGGCCTCTCGGTCGAGGGCCGCCGATAGACTGTCGTCACGTGAATTCATGTCAGGCTCGCTCGTTTCGCCATTCCGGTAGAGGTCAAAAGACTTCTCCTATGCCGTTCCCAGGCGCCGCTTCAGATTGACCGCGGCGGCGGTGATCAAACGATCCGCGATCATCGCGATGCAGGCAACGCAAAGCCCGGACACGATGCCGCGCCCGGTGTCCGCCTTGGTGAGCGCGATGTAGACCTCCTGCCCCAGATCGCGCGTTCCGACCAGCGCGGTGATCACCAGCATCGATAGCGCCAGCATGATGGTCTGGTTCAGGCCCAGCATGAGCTCCGGAAAGGCGAGCCTGAGCTTGATCTTCCAGAAGAGTTGAATGGGGGTGCAGCCGGCCGCGATCCCCGCTTCCACCAAGCGAGGGTCGACCTGGCGAAAGCCGTGCCCGGCATAGCGGACCGCGGGCGCTATGGCATAGGCGACGATCGCCACCATCGCGGAGAAGTCCCCCACCCGGAACAGCATCACGACCGGAATGAGATAAACGAAGGACGGCAAGGTCTGCAGCGTGTCGATCAGAAGCTGCACCAGCCGCCAAAGCCGCTCGCGTTCGGCGGTCAGGACCCCGATCGGCATGCCGATCAGGAAGGCGAAGGCGACCGATACGCCGCAGAGGTAGAGCGTCACCATCGCATCCTGCCAAAGACCGACCGCGGCAACGAACAGACTCAGCCCCGCGCAGAAGGTCGCGAGCCGAAGGCCGCCGAGGCCGTAACCCCCGAGGCCGAGCGCCAGGACGACCAGGGCCCACGGCAGACCGACCAGCAGGGCCTTGAAGGGAATGAGCAAATTCAGCAGCAAGGCCGTCTTCATCGCGTCCAACTCGTCGAAGAACCGGACGTTCACGTATTCGACCAGGGATCCCCAAAAGGGGCCGGTGGTCACCGTCCAGCTCTCGGGGAAGGATTGGATCGCACCCCAGATCAGGCCGGCCGCACTGCTTGCCATCACAACGGCGATCGCGACGATGCTATAGGCGTGGCGACCGAGACGCCCTTTGCGCGGACCATGTCCGAGGCTGCCAGGATCTTTGTTCGCGCCAGGATCCTTGTCCGCAAAGGCCTGGCTCAACCGGTCCAAGGCTATCGCCAGGACCACGATCGCGACGCCGGCCTCCAGGCCGCCGCCGATGTCGAGCCGGCGCAAGGCCGTGAGCACGTCGTAGCCGAGGCCCCCGGCGCCGATCATGGATGCGATGATGACCATGTTCAGGGAAAGCATGATCACCTGGTTGACCCCGACCATCAGGCTGGGCTTGGCGGCGGGGATCA
>JAKSDN010000655.1 GCA_022360075.1 Kiloniellales bacterium
CTCGTCCTCATCCTGAGCTTGTCGAAGGGTGAGGATCGCGCCGCCTTCGGCCATCGCTCCGAGCAATCCTCATGCTTCGACAGGCTCAGCATGAGGGGATAGGGTCGAACACGCCAAGAGCGACAGCGGTCAAGATCAACGCCCCTCGGTCTTAGTCCATCACTTTTCATTGCGAGCCGGCGTCAGCCGGCGCGGCAATCCAGAGCCACCGCACGGGCGGCGCCGGGCTGGATTGCTTCGCTTCGCTCGCAATGACGAATTCAGCAGACGGTATGGTTCACCGAACCGACTTCACGGGCCGCGGCACGTCGCTGCCTACGCCGCCTCCTGGGAGACCGGCTCTCCCGAGATGACGAGACCCTCCTCGCCGGCCGTGACGACGACTCGGTCGCCGTCCGCGACGTTGCCCTCGAGGATCTGGCCGGCCAGCGGGTTCTGCAGCTCCTTCTGGATCACACGCTTCAGCGGTCGGGCGCCGTAGACGGGATCGTAGCCACGGTCGGCCAGCCAGCGCTGCGCCGAGTCATCGAGGGACAGCTCGATCTTGCGGTCGGCCAGCAAGCCGCGCAGGCGCTCGAGCTGGATCGCGACGATGCCGTCCATATGATCGCGCGTGAGCCGGTGGAACAGCAGCAGCTCGTCGAGGCGGTTGAGGAACTCGGGCCGGAAGGCCGCGCGCACCATCTCCATGACCGGACCACGCACGGCGTCGCTGTCCTCGCCCTCGGGCTGGGCGGCCAGGATCTCGGCGCCGAGGTTCGAGGTCATGACGATCAGCGTGTTGCGGAAGTCGACGGTGTGGCCCTGGCCGTCGGTCAGGCGGCCGTCGTCGAGCACCTGCAGCAGCACGTTGAAGACGTCGGGATGGGCCTTCTCGACCTCGTCGAACAGCACGACCTGATAGGGCCGCCGTCGCACCGCCTCGGTCAGGGCGCCACCCTGGTCGTAGCCGACATAGCCCGGCGGCGCGCCGATCATGCGCGAGACGGAGTGCTTCTCCATGTACTCCGACATGTCGAGGCGGACCATGGCGGTCTCGTCGTCGAACAGGAAGCGGGCGAGCGCCTTGGTCAACTCGGTCTTGCCGACGCCGGTCGGACCGAGGAAGAGGAACGAGCCGATCGGCCGGTTCGGGTCCTGCAGGCCGGCGCGGGCGCGCCGCACGGCGTTGGCGATCGCGACGATGGCCTCGTCCTGACCGACCACGGAAGCGCGCAGGCTGTCTTCCATGTGCAGGAGCTTCTCGCGCTCGCCCTCGAGCATCTTGTCCACCGGAATGCCGGTCCAGCGCGAGACCACCCCGGCGATGTCGCCGTCGGAGACCTCCTCGTTCAGCATGCGGTGCTCCTGGACGTGGGCGACCGTCTCGATCTTCCTCTCGAGCTCGGGGATGATGCCGTAGGCGAGCTGGCCGGCACGCTCGAGCTGGCCGCTGCGCTGGGCGACCTCGAGCTCGCCGCGGGCCTGGTCGAGCTCCTCCTTCAGCTTCTGGGCGCCGGCGAGCGTGTCCTTTTCGGCCTGCCACTGAGCGGTGAGCGCGGCCGAGCTTTGCTCCAGCTCGGCGATCTCCTTGGTGAGCTTCTCCAGGCGCTCCTTCGAGGCCGCGTCGCTCTCCTTCTTGAGGGCCGCCTCCTCGATCTTGAGCTGGATCAGCCGGCGGTCGATCTCGTCGATCGGCTCGGGCTTGGACTCGACTTCCATGCGCAGCCGGCTCGCCGCCTCGTCGACCAGATCGATCGCCTTGTCCGGCAGGAAGCGGTCGCTGATGTAGCGGTGCGAAAGCGTGGCCGCCGCCACGATCGCCGAATCGGTGATCCGCACGCCGTGGTGCAGCTCGTACTTCTCCTTCAGACCGCGCAGGATCGAGACGGTCTCCTCGAGCGAGGGCTCCTCGACGACGACGGGCTGGAAGCGGCGCGCCAGGGCGGCGTCCTTCTCGATGTGCTGGCGGTACTCGTCGAGCGTGGTGGCGCCGACGCAGTGCAAATCGCCGCGCGCCAGCGCCGGCTTCAGCATGTTGGAGGCGTCCATCGCGCCCTCGGCCTTGCCGGCGCCGACCAGGGTATGCAGTTCGTCGATGAAGACGATGACCTCGCCCTCGGCCGCCGCGATCTCCTGCAGCACCGCCTTCAGCCGCTCCTCGAACTCGCCGCGGAACTTGGCCCCGGCGACCATGGCCGCGAGATCGAGCGCGAGCAGGCGCTTGCGCTTCAGCGTCTCGGGGACGTCGCCGTTGACGATGCGCTGGGCCAGGCCCTCGACGATGGCGGTCTTGCCGACGCCCGGCTCGCCGATCAGCACCGGGTTGTTCTTGGTGCGGCGGGCCAGCACCTGGACGGTGCGCCGGATCTCCTCGTCGCGGCCGATCACCGGGTCGAGCTTGCCCTCGCGCGCCACCTCGGTGAGGTCGCGGGCATACTTCTTCAGGGCATCGTAGCCCGACTCCGCCGTGGCGCTGTCCGCGCTGCGGCCCTTGCGCAGATCGTTGATGGCGCTGTTGAGAGCCTGCGGAGTCGCGCCGCCGGCCGCCAGCGCCTTCGCGGCGGGAGTCCCCTTTGCCAGCGCCAAGGCCAGCAGCAGGCGCTCGGCGGTGACGAAGCTGTCCCCGGCCTTCTCCGCCAGGGTCTCGGCCTGCTCGAAGAGGCGCGCCAGCTCCGGCGCGAGGTAGACCTGTCCGGCGCCGCTGCCTTCGATCTTGGGTTGTTTGCCAAGCTCGGCGTCGACCGCGGCGAGCGCCGCCTTGGGATCGCCGCCGGCCGCGCGCAGCAGATTGCCGGCCAATCCCTCCGGATCGTCCAGCAGAACCTTCAGCAGATGTTCCGGAGTCAGTCTCTGATGGCCGCTACGCTGGGCCAGGGTCTGCGCGGCCTGGACGAAGCCGCGCGAACGCTCGGTGTACTTCTCGAAATCCATGCTCAGCCCTCCTCGTGCGCACCCGCAGTGGGCAGCGTGCGATCGACGATGCTCTCTCGCCCCGGCCGCGCCCGAGTCTAGCGGCACGCGGTGACCGGTTCGTTGATGGGTTTAGCCCCACGCCTTGCATATGGGGTGTGGCAGAAATGACACAAGTGCTTGAAAGTGAATTCCCTTGGCCCGCTGGCGGGCCCCGGCCGCACCGCGCGGGCAGGCCGGCCGTTGACAGGGCACCCGGGCCGGCGCTCTCCTCTCCGGCCCAAGGGAAGGGTCGAAGAGAGCCATGTCGATCACGGTCAATGAGATCTGCCGCTACCCGGTGAAGGGGCTGAACGCCGATCGCCTCGACCGGGTCACCCTGGCGCCCGGCGAGGGCCTGCCGCACGACCGGCGCTTCGCAATCGCCCACGGCTCCATGCAGTTCGATCCCAAGAACCCGACCTGGCAGCCCAAGACAAACTTCCTGATGCTGATGCGCGACGAGAAGCTGGCGCAGCTCGACGCCCGCTTCGACGCCGAGGCCCGGACCCTGACGATCGAGCGCGACGGCAAGCAGGTCGTGCGCGCCGAGATCGCCTCGAGCCTGGGCAAGGCGCTGATCGGTCAGTTCTTCGCCGGCTTCATGGGCGACGGCCTGCGCGGGGCGCCGAAGGTGCTCGAAGCCGAGGGCCACATGTTCTCGGACTGCCGCGACAAGGTCGTCTCGATCATCGGCCTCGCCTCCGTGCGCGACCTCGAGCGGGTCGTGCGCCAACCCGTCGATCCGCAGCGCTTCCGCGGCAATCTCTACATCGAAGGCTCCGGCGCTTGGCAGGAGTTCGAATGGATCGGCCGGGAGCTGGCGATCGGTCAGGCGCGTCTAAAGGTCGAAGAGCCGATCGAGCGCTGCGCCGCCACGAACGTCGATCCGACATCGGCCGCGCGCGACATGAACCTGCCCCTTAGTCTGCAACGCGGCTTCGGCCACGTGCACATGGGCATCTATGCGCGCGTCATCGAGGGCGGCGACATCGCCACCGGCGATACACTCGAGCTTTTGTCATAGGACTTTAGGCCAGGCCGGCTCCGGCGCCGTCTCAGGTCGCCACCGGCTCGACATCGTCGGCGTCGTTCGACTCGTCTTCGGCCTTGGACTCCTTGGCCGCAGCGTTCCTGGAACGCCGGCCGTCGGCCTTGGCGGTGCTGCCGTTGGCGCCCTCGCGCTTGGCCCGACGCGGGGCCCGGCGCCGCGGCGGGCTGGCCGGCGCCGCCTCGGCGGCATCCTCAGCACTACCGTCGCCGGTCGCCCTGCTGCTGCGCGGCCTGGCCGGCTCGGGCTGCTCGTCGCCGGGCTGGACCACGGGAGCGATGATCGGCTGCTCGCCGTCGACCCCGTTGCCACCCGATGCCGGAGGCTTTGCCTCGCCCGCCTCGACCGGCGGCGAGCCCTCGTAGGGCTGCCGGCCCGCACTTTCGTCGCGCACCGGCTGACGGTCCCGGCGCGGCGCCTGCCCATCGGGCTGGGCCCGCTCCGGATCGGTGCTGGCATTAAGGATACGGTAATAGTGCTCCGCGAACTGATAGAAACCCTCGGCCGCGATCCGGTCTCCGGAGGCCGTCGCGTCGCGCGCCAAGGCCAGGTACTTCTCGTAGACCTGATGCGCGTTGCCACGAACCCGTACGTCGGGACCGTTACTGTCGAAAGTCTGGTTCCGGAGTGGCAGGTGTTGTTTGCGATTCGGCCGTCCGCGCGGCCGACGTCCACCGGTCGTTTGTCTCATCGCACCGTTACATCTAAACGGACAGTGATTAATCGCATCTTCTCATCTCTCGCCTCTCGGGCGATCGTATGAGAGTTCCACAGATGACGCGATTTTGGGGGTCGCGCCGCGCCCTTTCCCGGGCGCGCAAGCTTTGACCTCGTCCCGATCAACTTAGTCGGGCCCGGCAGCATTTCCAACTACTTTTTTCAGAGGCTTGCCGGCCCCGACCAGCAGGCAGCGCTCGACCCCGGCCAGATCCCGGCGGCACTCCAGGCACCCGAGCCCGGCCGCAGCCACCAGGCAGGAGACGGCCGGCGCTTGCCCGACGCCCAACTCCAAGGCCGCGATTCCGGCCGGCAGGAGCGCCTCGGCGAGCAGCGGCGCGACCGCGCGATAAGCCTCGAGGCCGTCGCCGCCGGCCAGCAGCGCCCGCTTCGGGTCGTGCAGCGCTACCTCCGGCGCCAAGCGCTCAAGCTCCGCCTCCGCGATGTAGGGCGGGTTGCAGACCACCACATCGAAACGGCCGAGCTGTTCCGACCCGGCCTGACGCCAATCCGCCGTCATCCAAGACGCACGATCGGCGAGGCCGAGGCGTCGGGCATTGCCGCTCGCGGTCGCCACGGCGCCCGCGTCGATGTCGAGACCGAGCCCGCTCGCGTTCGGCAGCTCCGCGAGCAGGGCCAGCAGCAAGCAGCCGCTGCCGGTGCCGAGATCGAGGATCCGCAGCGTGGCATCACGTCGCGGCAGCGACTCGAGAACGGCCTCGACCAGGATCTCGCTGTCGGCGCGCGGGTCGAGCGTCGACGACGACAGCTTGAAGCTCAAGCCCCAGAACTCGCGCTCCCCGAGGATGCGCGAGACCGGCTCCCGCGCGGCGCGGCGCGCAACGCAAGACTGGAAACGCAAGAGCGCGTCGTGCACGAGCGGCCGCTCGGGATAGCCGAAGACCTTCTCGGGCGTCAGACCCAGCGCATGAGCCATGAGCAAACGGGCGTCGCGCCGCGGCGACTCGATACCGGCCGCCGCGAGCCGACGTGTCGCGCCGTCGAGGGCCTCGCCGACCGTGGTTGCTGCCGTGACCGCCTGGCTCATTGCAGCTCGGCGAGCCGGGCCGCCTGGTCCTCGGCGACCAGCGGCTCGATCAGCTCGTCGAGGTCCTCGCCGGAGATGATGCGATCGAGCTTGTAGAGCGTGAGGTTGATGCGGTGATCGGTGACGCGGCCCTGAGGGAAGTTGTAGGTACGGATCCGCTCCGAGCGGTCGCCACTGCCGACTTGGTTCCTGCGCGTGGCCGCGCGCTCGGCCTCCTGCTCCTGGCGCTGCTGATCGTAAAGGCGGGCGCGCAGGACCTTCATCGCCTTGGCCTTGTTCTTGTGCTGCGACTTCTCGTCCTGGCACTGCACGACGATGCCACTCGGCAGATGGGTGATGCGCACGGCGCTGTCGGTCGTATTGACGTGCTGGCCGCCGGCGCCCTGGGAACGATAGGTGTCGATGCGCAGATCCTTCTCCTCGACGGCGACATCGACCTCCTCGGCCTGCGGCAAGACCGCGACCGTGGCGGCGGAGGTGTGGATCCGGCCTCCGGATTCCGTCACCGGCACGCGCTGCACCCGATGCACGCCGGACTCGAACTTGAGGTGCGCGAAGACGTCCTTGCCCGTGACCGAGGCGCTCGCCTCCTTGCAGCCGCCGAGCTCGGTCTCGGAGTGATCGAGGATCTCGAAGCGCCAGCCGTGCGCCTCGGCATAGCGCTGATACATGCGCAGCAGATCGCTCGCGAAGAGCGCGGCTTCCTCGCCGCCCGTCCCGGCACGCAGCTCGAGGATCGCGCTGCGGTCGTCGGCTTCGTCCTTGGGCAGAAGCAAGAGCCTGACGCGATGTTCGAGCTCGGGCAGACGTTCCTTCAAGTCCTGGAGCTCCTGCTCGGCGAGACCGCGCATCTCCGTGTCGGTCTCGCCGTCGACGATCAGCTCGTTCAGGTCGCCGACCTCCTTCATCGCTTGGCGCAGAGTCTCGATCGACTCGACGACCGGCGTCAGGTCCGAGAGCTCCTTCAACATGAGCACGTAGTCCTGCGAGCCCGGCTCGGGATGGCGCGCGACGCTATCGCGCAGCTCATCGTAGCGCGCGACGACGCGGTCCAGCTTTTCGTCCAGGCTCACTCTTCCATCTCCTCATCCCGACGGGAGCGCCGCCCCTTCGCGTCTTCGGGGCGCAGACGAAAGAGGTCCTTGATCGCGCGCTCCATCGTCCGACCCTCGCGGCCAAGGCGCCCCGCCGTCTGGCGTAGCACTTCACTGGGGTCGTGCAGCAGACGATTGACCAGCAGTCGCGTCGCAGACTCGGCGTCGAGCTTGCCGTTCGAGAGAATCTGCTGGCGCACCGATTCGAAGTGGTCACGCAACGCCGTCACCGCCGGCACGGCCGAACGCTCGGCGCGCTGACGCAGGAAGTTCGAGATCTCCTCACCGATGATCTCCCAAGCGGTCATGACCACCGCTTCGCGGGCGGCCACGCCTTGCTGGGCGACGCGCTCCAGGTCTTCCAGATCGTAGACGAAGGCACCGCTGACCGCCTCGAGCGCCGGGTCGATATCGCCGGGCACCGCAGCGTCGACCAGGAATATCGGCCGCTGCCGCCGGCGCTTCAAGGCCTGCCGGATGACGGGCTCCGTGATCGTGTACTGGCCGGAACCCACCGCCGCGACCACCACGTCGGCGTCGACCAGCGCGGCGTCGAGCTCTTCCCAGGCGCGGTAGTGACCGCCGAGACGGTGCGCCGCGTCGGCGGCGCGCGTCGACGAGCGATGCACGACCATCAACGACCCGATGGCGGCGTCACGCAACTCCTGCCCCAAAGCCTCGCTCATCTCGCCGAGCCCGACCAGGAGCGCGCCGCAACGCTCGAGATCGCCATGCACCCGGCGCGCCAGCCACAAGGCCGCAGCGGCCATGGTGACCGGGCGCTCGCCGATGTTGGTTTCGCTGCGGACCCGCTTCGCCGCCGAGTAGGCGGCTTGCAGAACGGCCTCGAGTCCCGGACCGAGCATGCCGCAGGCGCCTGCGGTCCGATGGCTCTCCTTGATCTGGCCGAGGATCTGCGGCTCGCCGACCACCTGGCTGTCGAGGGAGGCGGTCACCGCGAAGAGGTGGCGCAAGGCCTCCGCGCCTTGGAGCCGGAAGCTCTGCTGCGCGAAGGCTTCCGGCGCCAGGTTGCCGCGGCGGGCAAGCAGCGCTGCCAGGCTTGGCGCGACGGCCGCCGGCTCGTCGTGCACGGCGACGATTTCGACGCGGTCGCAAGTCGAGACGATGCAGGCCTCCGGCAGTCCGGCATCGCGCAGCTCGGCGAAGAGGCCCGCTTGGTCCTGCGTTTCCAGGAACAAGCGCTCGCGCAGCGTCGGTGTCGCGCTGCGATGGTTCGCCCCCACGATGACGAGTTGTTCGGCCGTCTCCAAGCGTGCGACCGTCCTTGCCCGGCGCTAGAGGAACCGGGCGAGACGTTCCTTCAAGGAATCCAGGGGCACCAGCTCCTGCTCGCCCGTGTCGAGATCGCGCAACGTGATCGCTTTCTGGCCCAGCTCTTCCTCGCCCAGCAGAAGCGCGGCGCGCGCGTTGATCTTGTTCGCGCGCTTCATGCGCTTGCCGACGTTGCCGCTGAAACCGAGATCGACGGTGAAGCCGGCCAGGCGCAGGTCCTGAACGATGCCGAGCACCGCGGTCTCGCAGTCGCCGCCGACGGGAACCACGGCGATGGGGCGCGTCTCCGGCGGCAGCTCGCTCAGCATCAGCGCGAGCCGCTCGACGCCGGCCGCCCAGCCGATGCCCGGCGTCGGCGGTCCGCCCATGGTCTCCACGAGGCCGTCATAGCGCCCCCCGGCCAGCACCGCGCTCTGGGCGCCCAGCTCATCGGTGGTGAACTCGAAAGCGGTGTGGGTGTAGTAGTCCAAGCCGCGCACCAGACGCGGATTCTCCCGGTAGGCGATGCCAAGACGATCCAAGCCCTGCTTGACCGTCGCGAAGAACTCGACGCTCTCCTGGTTGAGGTAGGCGTCGAACAGCGGCGCATCGGCGACCAGGGTC
>JAKSDN010000848.1 GCA_022360075.1 Kiloniellales bacterium
TGAAGGCCGCCAGATCCTCTCGGTCAAGCCGCCGTATCGGGACTGGGACGTGCCCCATTCCCGTCCGCTGTACCCGGCGATGCTCGAGCGGACGGTCGATCCGACGAGCGCGCCGGCGCTGAGGCGGGAGCGGAGCCTCTCTGAGCACTTCCACGTCTTCGCGGGCTGGCCACGTCATTTCGACTATGTCGTGATGCTCGACTTCGGGCGGCCGCGCAACCCGCTGCCCGACCTACTGCGGGTGCGGCACCGGGGTTCCTTCTTCACCATCTACGAAGTCGCCGCAGTAGCCGGCGCCCAGGTCGGCGAGGGGGCGCAGTAGCCGGCAGGCCAGGGGTGGCCAAGTGCGGTGCGCGTGGGCGATCTCGAAGCCGAGGAAAAGCGGTTGCCGGCTCGGCGCTGTGGCGGGCCGATAGCGGTCGCTCGCCCAGCGCAGGAGCGGCTCGTGCGGGCCCGAAGCCAGGGCGGCGGCGCGGTGTTGCCCGCTATCCAGGCGGATGCCGCTGCCCGGCACGCGCGGCACGCCGTCGATCTTGACGGGGTGCGGCGAGTCGAGGACGTAGAAGCCGGGGATCAGCACCTCGAAGGGCTGCTCGATCCCGACGCGGTCGACGCGCAGGCGCTTGCCCGGCAGATGAAGCGCTCCCCAATGCGGCAGATAGTTGTCGCGCAGCAGCTCGTGGTCGCTGCGCAGCAGGCCGTGGCGATGGCCGCTGGGAAGCTGCTCCCAGGAGCGCGCCAGGTCCAGGCGCTCGCCATCGGCGATCACGAACATCGGTTGCCGCTCGACGATCAGGTCTCGGAAGACCGGCCGGTTGCGGGCGCGGTAGGCCTCGAGGCCCGGGGAATCCATGAAGAAGCCGACCCTGGGAAAGCCCGCGACCATGCCGGCGCGGTCGATGTAGGGCACCGGCTGGGGAAAGAGACGCTCGACCAGCGCCAGGGTCTCGCGCTGCGCCACGGTGCCGTCCTGGGCGAGGAAAGTCGCCCGGTTCGCCAGGCCCGTGGCGATCGCCAGCGTGGCCGTGAGCAACAGGGCGAAGGGCATCGCGGCGACCCGCTCGCCGTCACCCTCCAGCATGCGGTCGATGGCGAGCCCCGCAAGCAACACGGGCGGCGCCAGGACGAAGACGTAAAACGCGGGGAAGGCGCTGGGAAAGAGCGGCAGGTAGAGCAGGGGCAGAAGGAAGATGCAGAGCACGAGGGCCTGGAGCCGCCGCTGGCGGCGATGGCGCAGCACCCGCGAGAGCGCCAGCAGCGCGCCCGAGCCGAGCAGGACCCAGAAGATCATGTCCTGGAACAGGCTGCGGAAAAAGAACTCGCGCTGCGGGAAAAGGCTGTCCGGCAGGGCTGCCTTGGCCGCGAGCAATCCGACGATCTGGCCAAGATCGTCGGTCCAGGGTGAAGCCGTCGAGGAGAGACTCAAGGCGAGGAGGCCGGTCAGCCCGAGGGCGAAGCTCGTGGCCAGGGCGATCCCGTCGAGAACGGGAAGCCGTCGGCCACGGGCGTCCGAAGGCAGGACCAAGTAGAGCGCGGCGATCACCGGCAGGTAAAGCAGGGCCTTGGGCGTAACGGCCACGGCGAGCGCCAGGCTGAGGCCGGCGACCGGGGGTGCCAGGATCGGCCGCGGGCGCGGCATGAGCAGTGCGATGGAGAGCAGGAACAGGAAGGCGCAGATCGGCTCCGCGCGAAAGCTCGTGCCCTGCTCGATGACGTAGGAGAAGGTCAGATAGCAGAACAGCGCGAAGAGCGCGCCCACCGGCTCCAGGAGGTGCCGCCCGATGGCGTAGAGCAGGACGGCCGAGCCCAGGCCGAGTAGATAGACCACGAGGCGCCCGGCGATGATCTGGTCGATCTGGTTGTCGGCCACCTGCGGCAGCCAGACGAAGAGGAGGGCGTGGAGCGCTCCGAGCGCATCCGGACGATCGCCTTGGGCGAGGCCGTGGACCTGCGAGAGGAGGAGGAACTCGTCCGGATCGACGTTGGTAATGAAGGCGAGGTAGAGGCGGAAGCCCAGGATCAGAAAGATCAAGCCGAGCAGCAGCCAAACGGCAGCCGCCTCCAGGTTTCGCGACCAGGTCAGGCGTCGAGGCAAGGCTGCGTCGGTCACCCGCGGAACTCCCTCGGAACGGGCGCGAATCCGCGATGGGCTTTCACGCCTAGGGCTATCCGAAGAGGCTAGGCACCGAGGCTTTACGAATCGTTAAGCATGATTGACCCCTCAGATCAGCTCGAAGACGACGAGAGAGCCGTCCCTCAGGGGGTGCGAGGCCCGCACGAGCCGGCAGTCCTGATCGTACCAAAGATCGCCGTTGATCTCGCCGCGGATCGCGTAGCGTTTGGCTTTCGCGGTGCCGCCCGGCAGCGCCAGCGTCTCCTCGCCGATCTCGCGCCCGCGGATCAGCTTGACCCGGGCGTCGGTGATATCGAACAGCGCTTGCTGGCTCGGCACGTCGCGATGCCAAAGCGTCGAGGTGATCGGATAGCCGGAGACCGTGAAGCCGGCGCCGTTGACTTGACCCTGAAGGATCCCGTCGCGGCGTTCGGCGCGGACGCGCCAGAGCGCGCCGTTGTCGTCGCTGTCGGCGACCACCGCATGGAGCCAGCCGTCTCGCCAGGACTCTTCGCTGTGCTGAACGAAGCGGTGAAGGGGTGCCCCCTCGGGCCCGGCTAGGAACTCGGTATCGTGCCGGACGACCAGGTCGCCACTGTCGCGAGAGAACGCCAGGCGGCGCCGGCCGATGACGCGATCGTTGCGAATCGCCAGGAACTCGGACTGGCCGTCGGCCGGAAAGACCCGGCGCGCGCTGGCAGCGCCGACGCCGAGGGCCAGCGTCCCGACGGCGGAACCCAGAGCCATGGCCGAACGGCTCAGGACCGGCAGGAGGGCATAGCGGAGCATGGCGCGGCGCTGCAGGACGCCAGCTTCGCACGGCCGTTGGCGCGGACCCAGAACCGACATGATCGAAGCTTGGACCAGGGTCTGGCCCACGGCAAGACGATTACCGGGCGCGACGATCTTTGCGAGGCGGAAGCGCCGCCCTTCGGCCAAAAGGCCTAATATCCAAATATGACTTGTTCCGATTCGAGTTCCTCCATAGGGTCGTCGACAACGAAGAAACGGGATGGGGGGAGGATCGGTTCTCGGCTTGCCGCCGCGAGTCGTAGCACCGTCCGGAAAATTTGTTCTCGAGACGCTTCGCTTTGGGTCGGGGAGCGGGAGTCTTCGGACTTTGCGCTCTTTTGTCCGCCTGCGCCGGGGATCACGGTACGATCTGGCAGTCCGCAACGGGTGAGGGATCGGCGGAGGCGGTCACCGCTGAGTCGGTTTCGGCTTCAACGGAAGCGCCGACCGTGCCCGTGGAGGATATGCGGGACCTGCCGGATTTCGACAGCCTCGACGTCATCCCGGTTTCCATCGAGCCCGATAGCAACGAACCGGCCGAGCCGGTCGCGGGGCCACCCCGTCTCAAGGACGGGATCTATGCGCTCGATCCGGACTACTACGCGAGCTATGGCGAGAACGCCTGGCGCATGCTGACCGGGCCGCTCCGTTTCGAGCGCGACGATTGGCTCAAGCTCGCCGCCGCGGCGGGCATTACCGGCGCGCTCTTCCTTGCCGACGAGTCGCTGCGTGATGTTTGGCAGGACGACCTGCGCAACGACGGCAGCGACTTTTTGGCCGACGCCACGCGCGATTTCGGCCATACCCCTGTCATCGTCGGCAGCGCGCTGGGGGTCTACGCCATCTCCGAGGCGTTCGGCCTCAAGCGCGAGAAGGCCGCCTCCCTGATGGTCTTGGAGAGCTTCCTCCTGACCGCGCTCACGATTGACGGGATGAAATACGTCACGGGCCGGGAGCGCCCCAACAAGGCCGACAGCGCCTTCGATTTCGAAGGCCCCCTCAAGGGCGACACCAACGCCTCCTTCCCCTCCGGCCATGCCGGGCACGCCTTCTCGGTGGCCTCGGTGATCGCCGAGGTCTACGGCGAGGAGAACCCCTGGGTGCCCTGGGTCTCCTACGGCTTGGCGACCGCCACGGCCTTCTCGCGGATCAACGACAACAAGCACTGGTTTTCGGACGTCTTCGTCGGCAGCGCGCTCGGCTTGGCCATCGGCAAGATGGTGACCCGCTTCAACCCCTTCTTGGAGCGCAACGACCTGGAGATGGTGCCGCTGGCCACGGCGGGCGCCCAAGGCGTCGGGATGCGCTACCAGTTCTAGCGCGCGTTGCCCGGGCGCCGGATTGCTCCCCGGGAAGGCCTGTGCGACCTTGCCGCCCATGTCTTCTCACAGGCCAGAGCAGGAGCCCAACTTCTATGCTGGCGGCGGTCTCGACCGGGCCGATCACCGCCGGCTCGACCAGGGCTGGCTCGACGCGCGGCTGAAGGATCGAAGTAGCTGCTTCGTGGCGGTCTGGCGTTCGCGCAACCTCATGTTGCACGAGGGCGCCGACGAAGCGGGCCGGCCGCTTTGGCTGGCGCAGGAGCAAGCGACGGCGCTCCTGGAGACCGCCGAATCGCTGACCTTCCTGGGGCTTCACCGTCAGCAGGCCTTCTTCGCCTTCGATCTCTCCACGCTCGACGACCCGGAGCCCGTGACGACCGAGGTCGGGCAGGGGGTCTTTCGCGACCTGCGCGAGGTCGGCCCGCTGCTCGATCGCGAGCAGGGCGCGATTTTGGCCTACGCCCGCGGTCTGATGCACTGGCATCAGCGCCACCGCTTCTGCGGCGCCTGCGGCACGCCGACGGTGAGCGCGCAAGGCGGGCACGTCCGCAAGTGCCGCAACCCGGACTGTGGCATCAGCCACTTTCCGCGCACCGACCCGGCGGTGATCATGCTCATCCACGACGGCGGCGAGCGCTGCCTGCTCGGCCGGCAGGCGATCTGGCCGGCGGGCATGCACTCCACCCTGGCCGGCTTCGTCGAGCCGGGCGAGAGCCTCGAGGACGCGGTCGCGCGGGAGACCGCCGAAGAAGTCGGGCTGGAGCTCGCGGAGATCCGCTATCACTCGTCGCAGCCCTGGCCCTTTCCCTCCTCGCTGATGCTGGGCTTCACCGCGCGCAGCCGGGGCGACCGCCTCGCCGTCAATACCGACGAGGTCGAATCGGCCGCCTGGTTCACGCGCCGGGAACTGCTGCACTCGCCCGAAGACGAGTGCTTCCGCCTGCCGCGCGTGGATTCGATCGCCAGGCGGCTGATCCGCGATTGGCTGGAGACGGGTTAGCCGAGTATCGCGCGAACGATCGCCGATGTTCCAAGGGCCTGACCCAAATTGACTGCTTTCGGAACAAGAGCTTGGAGAAAGACCCCACCTCACTTGTCATTGCCGGACTTGATCCGGCAAGCCAGTCATCGTTTGACGCAGGCGCCACTCTGGATCGCCGGGTCAAGCCCGGTGATGACCAATGAAGTGTGGCAACTTATCGATCTCAAGGAGTTCGTTTCGAGTCGGACTCTAAACGAAGCTGCGTTGAGAACGACCCACAACGGGGCGTCATTGCGAGCGGAGCGAAGCCATCAAGACGGCGGCTGCCTGAGCGCTGGCTCTGGATTGCCGCACCGGCTGGCGCCGGCTCGCAATGACGGTGGGAGAGGCGGTTCGAATCA
>JAKSDN010000339.1 GCA_022360075.1 Kiloniellales bacterium
CAGCGGTTGTCGCGGCCGTAGGCTGCCGGCTGCACCACAACGACCCGCTCGATGCCGAGCCGGGCCATGACCTGCCGGTAGGCCGAGACCGGTGCGTCGGGCGCCGGGAAGGGGCTGGTCGGGGCCTCGGGATAGCGCTCCGGCGGGCCGTAGAAATGGATGTGGCAGTCGCAGGTGCCCGGCGGCGCCTGGAAGCGCGGCGGGTCGTTCGGGCCGTTCATGGCGTTTGCCTCCCCGGTGTCTTGGCGATTCTTGTTATCGATAGCCTTATCGATAGCGCGCGGCCAGGGCCGCCGTTTGTTTCGCCAACAGAGCGAGGTCGCTGCCGACGGCGACGAACAGGAATCCGGCCTCGATATGGCGCCGGACGTCGGCCTCGAGCGACGACAGGATGCCGGCCGGCTTGCCGAGGCCCCGGAGGCGCGTCGGCACCGCCTCGATGGCCGCGCGCACATCCGGATGATCGAGGTTGCCGATCTGCCCCATCGAGGCGGCCAAGTCCGCCGGGCCGATGAAGATACCGTCCACGCCCTCGACGGCGGCGATCGCCTCGAGCCGGTCGAGCGCGTCCACGGTCTCGACCTGGACCACGAGACAGAGCTCCGAAGCCGCCTGCGCGAAGTAGTCCTCGACCCGGCCGAAGCGGTTGCCGCGATGGCAGCCCGCGACACCGCGCAGACCGGCCGGCGGATAGCGCAGGTAGGACACGGCCAGCGCCGCCTCCTCGGCCGACTGCACGTAGGGAACCAGCAGCGTCTGCGCACCGACGTCGAGATAGCGCTTGATCAGCACCATGTCGTTCCAGGGCGGGCGCACCACGGCGCTGGCCGGGCTGCGGTCGAGGATCTGAAGCTGCGGCGCGACGCTCAGCACGTCGTTCGGCGCATGCTCGGCATCGACGACGACGAAGTCGAAGCCCGCATCGGCCAGCACCTCGGTCGCGTAAGGATTGGCGAGCTGGGACCAGAGGCCGATCTGCAACTGTCCTTCTGCGATCGCCCGTTTGAACCGGTTCTTCGGAAGTTCCATGTCCGCTGCCAAGCCGCTGCCGTTGCGGGCGGCCAACCTCGCTGGGCGAGCCGCACGCTCGATAGGTATGGTTATGCTACTTGTACGATGAATTTTGCTCGGCTAGGCTAACAGTGGTTCGAGTGCCTGTCAAAGCACCGACGACGCGACGGCCCGGCCGCTCGAGAAGCCGGCAAGCGTCATGGAATCACCTGCGTCAGCACGTGACATCTGTGAGGGAGGAACCACGATGACGGCAATGCGCAAAGACCTGTTGGCGACGGCGGTCGCGACCGCGATGCTGGTCGGCGGCGCCCAAAGCGCCTCGGCGCTGGAGATCAAGTCCAGCGACGTGCATCCGATGGGCTATCCGACGACCGATGCCATCGAATACATGGGCCAGCTGCTCGACACCTGGACCAGCGGCCGCATGAAGATCAAGATCTTCCACTCGATGCAGCTCGGCGGCGAGAAGGAGGCCCTGGAGCAGGTCCAGGTCGGCGCGCTCGAAATGACCCGGGTCAGCGTCGGCGTGGTCGGCCCGATCGTCGAGGACTTCAACGCCTTCAACCTGCCCTACTTCTTCCGCAGCGTCGATCACATGCACAAGGTGGTCGACGGCGAGATCGGCACGGAGCTGCTGAACAAGCTGGAGAAGGGCGGGCTGATCGGCCTCGGCTACATGGATGCCGGCTCGCGCTCCTTCTACAACAAGGAGCGGCCGATCAAGACGCTCGACGACCTCAACGGCCTGAAGATCCGGGTCATGCAGAACCCGATCTTCGTCGAGATGGTCAACGCCATGGGCGGCAACGGCCTGTCGGTCGCCTTCAACGAGCTCTACACCGCGATGCAGACCGGGGTCGTGGACGGCGCGGAGAACAATCCGCCGACCTACAACTCGCACAAGCACTACGAGATCGCCGGCTACTACTCCCTGACCGAGCACCTGATGGTGCCGGAGATCTTCGTGTTCTCGAAGAAGGTCTGGGACACGCTCTCGCCGCTCGACCAGCAGCTCATCCGCAAGGCCTCCGCCATGGCCGTGGAGAAGGAGCGCGAGCTCTGGGCGGCGCGCGAGCAGACCGCGCTCAAGGACCTGCAGTCCAAGGGCATCCAGGTCGTCACCGACATCGACAAGGGCCCCTTCATCGAGGCCACCGAGCCGGTGCGCGCCAAGTTCGGCGGTGAGTTCGCGGATCTGATCAAGCGCGCCCAGGCGGTGCAGTAAACCATTCGCGCCCGGGCACGCGGGACTGACTCCCGCTGCGTTTCCAGCGTGCGCTTCGCGCGGTTCCTCCGGAACCCCTCGAGACGCGCCCTGGAGGGCGCTCCTCAGGATGAGGTGAATCGAGGATGGCAATAAGAAAAGGCCTCATCCTGAGGAGCCCGCATTGCGGGCGTCTCGAAGGACGCACGACGGCGATCCAACGCACTTCGCACTCTTTTCTTCTCTTTCAGTGTTCAGCACTCGCCCCTCCTTGAGACGGCAAAATGGCCACGCTCTACGTCCGCTTGATGGACAAGCTCTACTGGTTCTGCATCGGGGTCGGTGTGGTCGCGGTCGTCGCCATGACCGGCCTGATCGCGACCGGCGTCTTCCTGCGCTACGTCTTCAATCACGGCGCCCAGTTCGCCGAGCCGATGGCGATCTTCTTCTCGATCCAGCTCACCTTCTACGGTGCGGCCGCCTGCCTGCGCGCCGGCGTCCATCTGCGCCTGGAGGTCTTCGTCAAGCTGCTCGGGCCGCGCTTGGCAAACCTTGCCGACCGCTTGATCCATGTCCTGCTCGCCGGCTTCGCGGTCTTCATGGTGGTCTGGGGCATCAGCCTGTCGCAGACCACTTGGTTCCAATCCTACCCGGAGTTCCAATACGTCCGCGTCGGACTGGTCTACACGGCGATTCCCGGCGCCGGCCTGATTACCCTGCTCTTCGTCCTCGAATCGCTCTTCTTCCGCGATGAGCGCGACGCCCACATGCGCGCACGCCAGCCGGCCGAGCACGACGCCGCGCAGGAGCGCGAGGAGCTCGAAGCCGTGATCGGGCGCTAGGAGAGGGCCATGGGCGGCGCCTGGGGACCGCTTGTCCTGCTCGGCAGTCTCTTCGTTTTCCTGGTGGTCGGCGTGCCGATCGCCTACGCGCTCGGCATCGCCGCCCTGGTGACGGCGATCTACATGGGCCTGCCGCTCGAGGCGCTGCTGCTGAAGGTCTCCGACGGCGTCGACAACTTCGCCCTCCTGGCGATCCCCTTCTTCGTCTTCGCCGGCGCGCTGATGGCA
>JAKSDN010001223.1 GCA_022360075.1 Kiloniellales bacterium
AGCCGCGCGATCTGCGTCGACTTGCCGGCCCCCTCCCCGCCTTCCAGGGTGATGAATCGGCCGCGGCTCATGGCGCCACTCTGCCGGTGGCTCCTGGGTCGGTCAATTCGGCGAACGCCGAAGCGGAGGCCTACTGCGTCTGGGGCCCGAGCAGAAGGAACTTCACGCTCGAGAAAAGCCGGCCTATCGGGCCCAAGCGCTCGACCGCGGCTCCGGCGACGAGGGGAAAGCGGTGCGGCTCGCCCGCGCCGGTTTCGATCACCAATCGGCCGATCTCCTGACCGGCCTCGATCGGCGCCGGCACCGGCGAGGTATAGGCCACCTTCACCGTCATCTCCCGCCGCGCCTGGCGCGACAGCGTCACCTTGAGCCCCTCGGGAAAGACCAATGGCACGGCGTCGGCCGAGCCCTGCCAGACCGGGGCCGCCTCGACCTGTTCGTTCGGCTGAAAGAGATCGTAGGTGGCGAACTCGCGGAAGCCCCAGCCGATCAGCCGCTCGGCCTCCTCGGAGCGCGCCTTGATACTCTCCAGGCCGTTGATCACCAGCACCAGCCGGCGGCCGTCGCGTTCCGCCGAGGCGGTGAGACCGTAGCCCGCCTCCTCGGTGTGGCCGGTCTTCAGGCCGTCGGCGCCGAGATTCTTGTAGAGCAGCGGGTTGCGGTTGCCCTGGCGGATCCCGTTGTAGGTGAACTCGCGCTCACTGTAGTAGTGGTAGAAATCGGGGAAGTCCTGGACCATCCGCTCGGCGAGGATCGCCAGATCGCGCGCGGTCATGCGGTGGTTCGGGTCGGGCCAGCCCGTCGAGTTCGTGAAGGTGCTGCCCTCCATGCCGATCTCGCGGGCCTTGCGGGTCATCTGCTCGGCAAAAGCCTCTTCGCTGCCGGCCAGCGCCTCGGCGAGCACGATGCAGGCGTCGTTGCCGGACTGGACGATGACGCCGCGCAGCAGGTCTTCCACCGAGACCTCGCTGCCGACCTCGACGAACATCTTCGAGCCGCCCTTGCGCCAGGCCTTCTCCGAGACGGGCAGCTTGTCGTCGAGGGAGATCCTGCCCTCCTTCAGCGCACCGAAGACCAGATAGGCCGTCATGATCTTGCTCATCGAGGCCGGCGGCATGGAGACGTCGGCGTCCTTTTCCAGCAGCACGGTGCCGGTCGTCACGTCGATCAGGAAGGCCTCGCGCGCCCGCGTCTCGAGCGCTTGGGCCTGCGGCGCAAGGGCCGGCCAGAGCAGTGCGGCCGAAAGTCCGAGGCAAAGCGAAAGAATGGGCAGGGTCGGTCTGGGCATCATGGCTCCGCTGTTCTTCGAAATGAGACCTCTCGGCGGGACCTGCCATCGCCTGGATATGGCAGAGGAACGCTGCGGGCGCCAACTCCCGGACGACGCCCAAGGATGATGTCAAATGACAAGAATGCCATCGAACCTGTTCTATTGAATACGTTCTTGCTCCTATTCGATCACGACACGGGCGTCGGTCACGCCGGTGGCGATCAAGGTCCCCAAGAGGCGGTCGGCGTCGGCGATCGAGCCGATCGGGCCGAGCCGCACCCGGTAGAAGTGCTGTTGGCCCACGCGGGCCGGCACGACACGCGCCTTGCCGAGACCGGACAAGCGCGCGCTCAGGCGCGTGGCATTGTCGCGCCGCCGAAACGCGCCGGCCTGGATGTAGATCGTGCTGGCTTGCACCGTCGCACTCTGCACGCTTCCGTCCGGCCAGGACACGGCGTCGGCGGCAAGCGTGCCGCGCGCCGCCGTGGTGCCATTGGCCGAATTGTCCGCGGGATTCGAGGCGACCTGAACGCTGCCACCGCCGGGCGGCGCGAGCGGTTCTGCGGTCACGGACTCGACGGGGGCCGCCTCGGGCGCATGCTGGCCCGCCCTTCTGTTCTGGGCGAGCACCGCGTGCTGGCGGCTCTCCTCCTCGAGGATCTGCACCCGGACCTTGGCTGTGCCCTTGCGCTGCATGCCAAGCAGCTGCGCGGCTTTCATCGACAGATCGATGATGCGGCCGTTCTTGAAGGGACCGCGATCGTTGATGCGCAGCGTGATCGAGCGCCCGTTCTCCAGGTTCGAGACCCGGACGATGCTCGGCATCGGCAGCGTCGGATGGGCGGCCGTCAGGGCGAACTGGTCGTAGATCTCGCCGTTCGCGGTCAGCTTGCCGTGGAAGCCGGGACCGTACCAAGAGGCGATTCCGGTCACGTCGTAGTCGTAGTCGACCTTGGGGTAGTACCAAACCCCGGCGATCTGATAGGGCCGCCCGACCTTGTAGTCGCCGATCTGCCGGCCGAGCGGCCCCGGCTCGCCGAGGCGCGCGCGGTCGCTGTCCCCGGACGTGCAGGCGGCAATCAGGCAGACGACCAGCCAGGGGAAGCGCCGGCCGATCGCGGCCGCCGTGCTGCCGACCTTCAGGACGAACGCGACGCTCCTGGCGAGACCCGACCGCCGGGCGTGCCGCTTCCTGGAAAGGCGCCGAGTCCTCACGGCGACTCCGAACGGCGCAGATGGTCGAGCACTTGGGGCGTCGGGTAGCCGTCGGGCGGTAGATTGGCGCTCTGTTGAAAGCGGCGCAGCGCGGCGCGGGTCTGAGCCCCCACGACGCCATCGACTTCACCGATGTCGTAGCCGAGGCGGCTCAGCAGGCTCTGCATTTCCTCGACCTCCGCCCGGCTGAGGGGCCGCTCGTTCGCCGGTTGCTGCGCGACCAGCGCCGCCCTGTCGGCGATCCGGTCAGACAGGATCCCGACCGCAAGGGCGTAGAGCAGCGAGCGGTTCCACTCGAGGATCGCGTCGTAATTGCGATAAACCAGGAACGCAGGTCCCCTGTGGCCTCCCGGCAGCAGGAGCGAGCCGCCGATATCGGCGTCCGGCAGGGCCCTGCCGTCGGCCCGGCGCACGCCGAGCTTCGCCCATTCGCGGACCGGCTTGCGCGTTTCGAGCGTCGCGAGGTTGAGGTCGAAGTCTGCCGGGACGCGGACCTCACGCCCCCAGAGCTCGTCGCCCTGCCAGCCGATCGCGCGCAGATAATTCGCCGCCGAGCCCAGGGCGTCGGGCACCGAGTTCCAGATGTCGCGCCGGCCGTCGCCGTCCTGATCGATTGCATGCCGCTGGAAGGTCGAGGGCAGGAACTGCACCTGACCCATGGCGCCGGCCCAGGAGCCCACCATCTTTTCGGCCGCAATGTGGCCCTGATCGACGATCTCCAGAGCCTTGAAGAGCTCGCCGCGGAAGAAGCCGCCGCGCCTGGGATCGAACGCCAGCGTCGCCAGCGCTGCGACCACCGGAAAGCCACCCATGTTGTCGCCGAAATTGCTCTCCAGGCCCCAAAGCGCGACCAGGAAGCGAGGCTGCACCCCGTAGCGCGCTTGGATTCGGCGCAGCAGCGGGCCGTGGCGGGCCAACAGTTCCCGGCCACGCTCGATTCGCGGATCGCTGACCGCGCGCGAGATGTAGCGCCAGAAGGTGACGGTGAACTCCGGCTGGCGCTGATCGAGCTCCAGCACCCGCGTCTGGGGCTCGAGATCGCCGAGCGTCTTTTCGATCGTCTGAGCGGAGATCCCACGCGCCGCGGCCTCGCGCTTCACCTCGGCGAGCCATTCGGCGAAGTCATCGCCGGTCTGGGCCGCGCCGGCCGCAGACATGCTCGCAAAGGCGAGCGACACGAAGACGAAGAGGTTCAGACGGCGAAAAGCGTTTCGGACTCGCGCCATAGCCAAGGTCTCAGGGATCGGGACGTCGGGCGAATCGCCAATCCGCCCCTTCTGCCACAGCTTGGGTCCCGGGCGCAACGAATCCCCAAGAATCAGCCCCGCGCCTCATGGCCGGGCGCGGGGCCGGGGTGACTCGGTAGTCGACCGCCAATCAGCGCTCGAAGACGATCTCCACGCGGCGGTTGAGCTCCGCGCGCTCACCGTCCGCGGTGGCCAAGACCGGCTCGTTCTCGCCGAGCGCGCGGATGGCGATGTCGCGGGCGGGAAAGCCCTTGTCCATCAGGGCGAAAGCCACCGCTTCCGCGCGCCGCTCGGCCAAAGCCTCGTTGTAGGCCGAGGAGCCGGCGCGGTCCGTGTGGCCTCTGACGACCAAGCGCTTGGCTTTGGCCCGGCCCCAGACGTCGATCACCTTGTCGACCAGGGCCGCGGCCTTGTCGTCGAGCGCGGTGCTATCGAAGTCGAACATCACGAAGTAGGGACCCGGCAATGACGGCATCGCCTCAGCCATGGGCTCTTGGGGCCCGGCCTCGGCCAACTGGATCGCCTCCATGAAGCCGTTGCGGCAGTCGGCGGCGCCGGCATCGTCCTCTTCGGCTTCCTCCATCCAGCAATCGAACATCACCTGCGCGCGCGCCGCGTCCTTCGGCCGGTTCTCGCCGGCGCCGGCCTCGAGGGCCGCCATCAGCCTGGCGCGGGCCGGGCCCAGCTCGTCGGCCTGCGCCGCGGAGAGCCGGCGAAAGCCGATCGCTTCCGGCTCGAAGCGGGTGCCGGCGGCCGCATCGCGGGCGCGGTTGGCGAAGCGGTGCTCGTCGATCAGGTCGGCGTTTTCGTATTCCTTCTTGGCGAGCTCCAGATAGCCGTCGTAAAGCGCGCGGTCGAAGACCGATCCTGTGGTCTCGGCGCGTTCGACATCTGCGATTTCAATCCAGGCGCAGCTACTCAGAAAGCTCAAACAAAGGCTGGTCGCGAGGACCTTCGTCTTGATCGCCATTGTGGAATTACCCCTCTACTCCCCCCTAGTGTGGAGGTTCTTGTCGCTTATGGCTGTCCAAAGCTAGACCGCGACCACCGGACAGCGCAACCCGCTTGGCCGCTGGGCCGATGGCTATCGGAGTAAAGAAGTGGGCGCACCTGCACGCGGGTGGAAGTCAGCGCCGCGGCTCCCCGGGACCCGGCCCCCGGCCGATCAGGTCGAGAATGGCGGCCTCGACCAGGCGCCAGATCGCCGCCTCGTCGCCCTGTCCCTTGCCCTGAAGCACCTGGGCGCGCTTGTGGGCATGGTCGTAGGCGGCCGTCTCGCCGTACTTGTCTATCAGATTGCGGGCGGCGACCCAGCTATCGAGCTTGCGATCCATCCCTCGGTCCGCTTCCAAGCAGGACGCAGACTTTGGCCGTAAGCCCCTGTCAAAGGGTTAATTTTCGGCGCTGGGTCTAGGCAGTGGCGACCGGCTCAAATAGGCCAGCAGCCCGGAGAGGAAGATCGTCACGCCCAAGATCTCGAGCGACTCCTGCCAGAGGTTCAGCAAGCCGTAGACCAGGTTGTCGCCGCCGTTCTGCTCGTACCAGAGGCTGACCGGAAGCTCGGTGCCCAAGGCGCCGCCCACGTAGACGGCGCCGCCGGCCATGAAGAGAAGCCGGACGTCGCCCGGCAGCCGCGCCAGAAAGCCGAGGTAGGTCACGAAAATCAGAAGTGCCACGGCGCCGAAGGGCAGCACCCAGGTGAAGTAAAGGGCGCCGCCGGCGCCCAAGGCCTCGCGCAAGGGCGCGTTCAGGCCCTCGTGGATGACGATCATCTCGTCGACCGAGATGTAGAGAAAGGCGACGGCAAGCCAGAACCAGTGCCAACGGTTCCGAGAGCCGCGTTCCTGCTGCACGAGCGCGAGCAACAGCAGCGCGCAGGCGAGCAGGAGCATCGACACATACCAGGTCGGCAGATTGGCCTCGTGGCTCAGGTTCGCGAAGTCCGCGGCCGGACGCAGCTTGGCCGGCAAGCCGACGTAGGGCAGCAGCTCGGCCAGCCCGCCGGCCGCGGTCACGGCCAGGAAGAGCCCGGTGAGCGCGCGGTTCAGCCGCCCCGCGGAGAGGGCCAGTGGGGTGAAGCTCGCCACGGTCATGCGGCGAGCGTCTTCCGGCCCTCGCCCCCCATGTCCAGGCTGAGGCGGCCGAGTCGCGCGTGGAGCTCCCGGCACAGCGCCACGCAGAGGTAGGACAAGGCCGCGACGTCGAGGGCCAGGACAAGGACATCTTGCAGGGCGACCATCAAATCCTGGCTCTGCTCGCTGCCGCCAAAGCGATACCACAGGCGCGTGAGGACGTGCTGACCCCCGATCCAGCAGCCGGCCCAGGAGGCCAGACCGGCCGCCACCAATGCGCCGATCAAACGGCGCGGCAGTCGCTTCAGGAACAGCGCGGCCAGCGTCGCCAAGGACAGGAGCAGAGCGAGGAGACCGGCCATGGCGGCGGCGAAGACCAGGAGCTGTGCCGCGACGGCTTCATCCGTGGTTCCCGGGCTGAAGATGCCAATCGTCCGCGCCCGCAGCCAGTAGAACAGCGGCTCGGAAAAGCCCGTCGCCCGGTCGAGGGACAGCAGCAGGCACAGCAGCACCAAGACCTGCCATCCGCGACGCTCCAGGCCGTCGCGCGCCAAGCATTGGCCGTAAAGCTGGCACAAGCCGGCAAGGCCCAAGCAAAGCGCGGCGCCATGCCAGGCCGGCAGGCTTTGCTGATAGGTCAGGCTGAAGAGCGAGTAGAGGCCTCCGAGATCGTCGCCGGCCCCGCCATGGAGCAGAAGCTCGACCCCGGCGGCACCACAGACGACCAGGATGCCGGCGCAAGCCAGCAGGCGGATGCAATGCCCTGGTGAGAGGGTAAACGACATGGCCTCGGCCCGACCTGCTGAGGGTACGGCTTGCCGACGGCGCGACCGCGCCGCTGCGGAACACGTGGAGCATTCTCGGCGGGAGAGGCCAAGATTCCTTGAAGAATGTTGATTGAGCAAAGCTTAATATGCCGAACGGGAAAGAAGGGAATGGGGATCCGTATGTCTCCCGCGGAGCGCGGCGCTCTGTGGTTTTTGGCGCAGCACCTCGTCGTCGGCTTGCTGGCCGCCGTCCTGCTCGGCGGGCTGATCCTGCTATCCGACCTGGGCGGGATCCGCACGATGGCCAGTGGTGATGAAAAGGGCTGGCTCTTCCTGCTGCTTCTGTTCTTCGGGCTCTCCGTGACCTTCGGCTCGGTCGCGATGGGCGTGGGCATCATGAGCCTGCGGCGCGATTCACGGCGCTGAACGGTCAGGAGGACAAGAATGAAGATCGCGACCGTCGAGGC
>JAKSDN010000985.1 GCA_022360075.1 Kiloniellales bacterium
CGAAGAGCAGAGCGACTGCCATCAGGAGGCCCGGCACGACGCCCGCCGCGAACAGGCCGATGATCGAGACGTTCCGCAAGTTAGCGGCATAGACGATCATGATGATGCTGGGCGGGATGATCGGCCCGATGATCGAGGAACAAGCGGTGACGGCGGCGCTGTAGTCGGCGTCGTAGCCCTCCTTGCGCATCGCCGGGATCAGGGTCTTGCCGATCGCCACCGTGTCGGTGACGGCCGCGCCCGTGATGCCGGCGAAGAAGACGCTCACCGTGATGTTGACGTGGGAGAGCGCGCCGGGGACGCGCCCGAACAGGCTGTTGGCGAAGGCGACCAGGCGGTCGGTCAGGCCCGCGCGGTTCATCAGCTCGGCGGTGAAGCTGAAATAGGGCACCGCGATCAGCACGAAGCCCGAAACGCCGGCGTAGAAGCGGTCGGCGATGATCTCCAGGAAGTCGAGCCCGCCGATGGTCACGGCGCCGACCAGGCCCGAGGCGACCATGACGAGCGCGATCGGCAGGCTGGTGAGCGCCAGGATGAAGAAGACGGCGAGAGCGGCGTTCACGGCGCGCCCTCCGCTTCGGGCAGTTCATCGAGCGCCGGGTCGTGGTGCTCGACCAGAGCGACGCCGCTCAGCAGGTGCACGCACATGATCAGGCCGGCCACGGGGACCGAGGCCGCGGTCCACTGGTGCGAGACCTGCAGCAGCTCGGAGACCATGAAGAGCTGGGTCGAGCTGAGGAAGAAGCCGAAGCCGTGCCAGACCAAGGCGATCCCGAACAGTGCCACCACGGTGAGGTTCAGACACTGCACGGCGCGCAGGGCCAAGGGCGGCAGGGCGCGCGTCGCCATGGTGATCGCGATATGCTCGCCGCGCTTGAAGGCGACCGTGATGCTGAGCATCGCAAGCCAGGGCAGGAAGAGCCGCGTCATCGAGGGGCGTGTGTGCGCATAGGCCCACTCAAGCGGCGAGGCGACGAAGTAGGTCGCCAAGTCGAAATACTCGGCGAGCTCGAACAGGATCTCCAGCACGATCCCGAGCGTCGAGATCGACAGCATCACCAGAACGATGGCGACACAGGCGACGGTCACGCCGCGATCGAGCCGGTCGCTGATGCGACTCAGTGAGGCAAAGGCGTTCATGACGGTGACTATGGCACGACGGGGCGCGCCGGTCCTTGCTGGGCGTTCGGGATCGGGACGGCCCCGCCCGCTAAGGCGTTGCCGTCCCGACCGCCGTTGAGAGCTAGTTCAGGTAGTCCGCCGTCCACTTCTCGTCGAGCTCGGCGGCGATGCGATCGACCTCGCCCCACAGCTCGTCGACCAGCTTGGGATCCAAGCCGAAGTCCTCGGTGACCCATTTGCGATAGGCCGGTCGCGCGATGTCGCGCATCTTGGCCTTCTCGGAATCGGCCAGGATATGGCAGTCGTCGAACTTCTTGCAGGAGTTGGCCCAGCCGATGACGCTGATCTGAGTGGCGATGCCGTGCCCGATCGTGACGGCCTCGCGGGCGGAGGCCACGATGATTTTCTTGTACTCTTCGGGCAATTGGGAGAACCAGGCTTCGCTGACCGTCCAGGTCACCGAGTTGTAAACATGGCCGCTCCAGGTCGTGTACTTGGTCACGTCGTAGAGCTTGAACATGTCGTTGATGCCCGGCGCGTTGAACTGGCCGTCGGCGAGACCGGTGGCCAGCGCCGTCTGCACCTCGCCCCAGGGCAGCGGCGTCGCCGAGGCACCGAGCGACTTCATCATGGTCATGTGGGCCGGGTTCTCCTCGACGCGGATCCGCAGGCCCTTGATGTCGTCGACCGACTTGATCAGCCGCTTGTTGGTCGTGAAGGCGACGAAGCCGCCGCCGTCGTCGAAGGTGCCGAGGTAGCGAAGTCCCACCTCCTTGATCATCGGCCGCATGAAGTCGGCGAACCAGGAGGAGTCGAAGAAGGCCCAGGCCGTCTTGTAGTTCGGGAACAGGAACGGCGTGGTGACCGCCTGGTAGTTCTTGAAGAACGACGATTGGGCGCCGGAGGACATCAGCACCGATTGGACGGTCTTGCCTGCCTGCGCCTGCTTGCCGGTCTCGACCTCGCTGCCGAGCGCGCCGTTGCCGAAGACCTTGACCTCGATGTCGCCGTCGGTCGCGCTCTCGACGAGCTGCCGGAAGCGCTCGAGCGAGGGGGCTGCCTCGTTGTTGGTCAGATCGTCGGGATAGAGCATCGCGATCGTCATGGTGTAGGTCGCGGCGGCCGACGGCAGCGCCGAAGCCGTCATCGCAAGACCGAAGCCGACGACGGCGGCCACGGCGACGAACGATCGTGTGAGGGGGGATGCTGCGCTGTGCGTGGGTTTCATTTTAGGTCTCCCTAGCCCTTTTTGCGAGGCGCGATCCCAGTCGGGTTCGACTGAATCACGAGGTCTCGGTCCGTTAATCGTATGCTTATGATGTGCCCATTGACAAACACTGTTCTTTTTGCGGTCGATGCGCCGCCGCGGCGGGCCTCTAATCGCCGACCGGCTGAGCGGTTGTGCGGCCGTCCAGGGTGGCGAGGGAGGCGCGGATGCGGCGGAGCTGCTCCTTGGTCGAGTCCGGGCGGCTGCGCGCCACGCCCGTCGCCAGCACGTCGATCACCGCCAGGAAGACGAGGCGCGAGGCGGTCGGCTTGTAGATGTCCGGGTCCTCCGTCAGGTCGAGCAGGATGGCGATGTCGCTGACCGCGGCCAGGGGACTGTCCGGATGGGTAAGGCCGATCGTCTTGGCGCCGTACTGCCGCGCGATCTCCGCGCTTTCGACCAGCTCGCGCGGATGGCCCGAGGCCGAGATCATCACCAGCACATCGTCTTCGCCGAGCGTCGCGGCGTGCATGCGCTGCAGATAGCCGTCGCTCAGCGAGGTCGTTGGGATGCCGAGGCGGAAGAAGCGGCTCGCGGCATCGAAGGCGACCGTGGTCGAGCCGCCGCCGACGCCGCAGAACACGAGCCGGTGCGCCCGGGTCATCGCCGCGACCGCTGCCTCGATGACGGCGGGGTCGAGCTGGCTGCGCGCCGCGTTCGCCGTCGTGAAGAGCACGCCCAGGATGTGGTCGATCAGGTTGCTGCCGCTGGTGTCGGTCTCGTGCGTGCGCTTCAGGTATTGCAGGCTGACCGCCACGTTCTGGGCGAGGCGGATCTTGAACTCCTTGAAGCCGGCGCAGCCCAACGTGCGGCAGAAGCGGATCACCGTCGGCTCGCTGACGCCGGACGCCGCCGCGATCTGCGTGACGGTCGAGCGGGTGACGCCCTCCAGGTTCTCCAGCACGTAGCTCGCCACCTTCTGCTCGCGCGCGTTGAAGCCGCCGTCGAGGCGGCGGAGGGTCGAGATCAGGTCGATGGCGGTGGTCACGGTTCGGCTCCCGCCAAGTGTGCGGTCCGGCCGACAGTATAGCTATAGAGGTAGAAAAATTACAGTAGGTTTGATAGGTGTTGAAATGGGAGTGATCCTACAAACAGGTGTTGTTAGGCCCAAATCGCGGCTTCAATTCCTGGTTCTGGGTGATGCTGAGACGGGGCAGGCGCATTGGACAACGATCCTGCGTCCTTCGAGATACCCGCTATCGCGGGCTCCTCAGGATGAGGATTTTCTTTATGCCACAAAGGTTTTTCCTCATCCTGAGGAGCGCCCATCAGGGCGCGTCTCGAAGGACGCAGGATAGGACTGCAGCCCGGTCGCGCAGCGAGCCCGGCAGGACAGCCAGATCTAATCCGATAGGGTCTTGGCAACGAGTCCATGTGCCGTCCCAGGCACTTTCCCCTCGACAGGCTCACCAACCGTGCTATTCTGTAAAAAAACTACAAATGATCACCAGGGAGGGGCGTCTTGCAGCGTCTTGCAGCGCGTCTCAGTCACGCGATCAACTGGTTCGTCGAGCGCGTCATCGCGGCCCTCATGGTGCTCCTGGTGCTCGACGTCTGGCTCGGCGTCATCGACCGCTACATCTTCCATTGGCAGCTTCCCTGGCCCGAGGTTCTCGCGCGCTATCTCATGATCTGGGCCGCGCTGCTGGCGATCTCGGCCGGTATCGCCCGGCGTGAGCATATCGGCCTGACGTTGCTGTTGAGCCGCATCCCACGAGCCCTCCGACGGCCGCTCCTGCTCGCGCTCGACATCCTCGCGCTCGCGCTCTTCGCCTACGTGGGCTGGTACGGCATCGACTTCGCGCTCAACGGCGCGACGCGCCAGGCGATGATCTTCGACATGACGCTGGCGCTGCCCTTTGCCGCCGTGCCCGTCTCGGCGGCGGTGGCCGCCTTGCAGCTCCTGCTCGTCGCACTGCGCGACCAGGGCCGTTTGATCCAGCACGAGGCCGAGGAAGCGCTCGGATGATCGTTGCCCTGGCCTTCGTGCTGCTGGTCGTGCTGGGCATGCCGATCGGCTTCGCCCTGGGGCTCGCCGGCGTTGCCGGACTGGTCGAGATGGGCGGCGAGCGTTTCCTGGCGCTGGGGCCGAGCAAGATCTTCAACGGCCTCAACATCTTTCCCTTCCTCGCCATGCCCTTCTTCATCTTGGCGGGCGAGATCATGAACCACACAGGGATCACCAGCCGTCTGGTGCTGCTCGCCCAGGCCCTGGTCGGGCACTTCCGGGGCGGTCTCGCCCACACCAACATGCTGGCCTCGGTCTTCTTCGCCGGCTTGACGGGCGCCGCGACGGCCGATGCCGCGGCCTTCGGCAAGACCCTGGTGCCGGCCATGGTCGAGCGCGGCTATCGGCGCGACTACGCCTGCGCCGTCACCGCCGCCGGCTCGATCATCGGCCCGACCATCCCGCCCTCGGGCCTGATGGTGATCTACGGCTCGCTGATGGGCGTTTCGATCGGCGGGCTTTTCGCTGCTGGCCTGCTGCCGGGCCTGGTGATCTGCGCGATCTGCATGGCCGTGATTGCGCTCGGCGCCCAGCGCAACGACCTGCCCAAGAGCGAGCGCCGCGCGGCCTGGGCCGAGCTCTGGCGAATTTTCCGCCAGTCGTTTTTGGCGCTGATGATGCCGGTGATCATTCTGGGCGGCATCCTCGGCGGCATCGTCACGCCGACCGAAGCGGCCTCGATCGCGGTCGCCTACGCGCTCTTCATCGGCACCTTCATCTACCGCAAGATCACGCTGCCCGACCTGCTGGAGATGCTGATCCGCACCGCGCGGATCACCGGGGTCATCTTCGTGATCATCGCCTTTGCCTCGGTGCTCGGCTGGTGGCTGAGCTTCAACCGCATCCCGCAGGAGATCGCCGAGACCATCCTGCAACTGGCGGACAATCCTTACATCATCATCGCGCTGATCATCCTGCTGCTGCTGGCCATCGGCATGGTGATGGACATCACGGCGATCCTGATCATCCTCGCGCCGGTGCTGGTGCCGCTCACCGAGCGCATCGGCATGGAGCCGGTGCATGCCGGGATCATCTTCGTCCTGGCGCTCAACATCTCGCTGATGACGCCCCCCGTCGGGGCCTGCCTCTTCGTGCTGTCCTCGGTGACCGGTGAAAAGCTCGAGCGCATTGCGAACAAGCTCTGGCCCTTCCTGATCGCCGAGGTGGGCGTCCTTCTGGTGTTCGCCTTTTGGGCGGATCTGGCCCTCGCGCTTCCGCGCTGGCTTGGTTTCGTGGACGCCGGCACCGGCTGACGACGAGGCAAATCGGACGACTTTCGACTTGGGAGGATAATGACATGACCCGCAACACCCTTGGGAAGACCACCACCGCCTTCGCCGCCGCGCTGCTCCTGGCGGTCGGCGCCGCGCAGGCGGATACGAAGTCCTTGAAGTTCGGCCACGACAACAAGACCGATCCCTTCGAGAACCCGGCCCATGGCTGCGCCGCCGTGTTCGCCAACATCGTCGGCGCCGACAGCAACGGCGGGATCGAGGTCGAGATCTTCCCCTCGAACCAGCTCGGTTCCGCGAAGGAGCACGTGCAAATGGTCAGGGACAACGTGATCCAGGCGGCGTTGGCCTCGACCGGTGCGATCGCCTCCTTCTATCCGCGCATCGATGTGCTCAACCTCGCCTTCGCCTTTGATCACAACGCGGCGACCCACGACGTCTTCGACGGCGCTTTCGGCAAGGCGCTGGCACGCGACATCGAGGAGACTCTGGGCGACGTGGTGGTGCTCGGCTTCCCCGACACCGGCGGCTTCTTCGCCGTGACCAACTCCAAGCGGCCGATCAAGACGCTGTCCGATTTCGAGGGCGTGCGCATCCGCACCATGACGCTGACCTCGCATCAGAAAATCATCCAGTCGCTCGGCGGCGAGGCCTATCCCCTGGCCTGGGGCGAGGTCTACTCGGGCCTGCAAACCGGCGTAATCGATGGCCAGATGAATCCGATCCCGATCATCTCCTTCGCCAAGTTCGCCGAGGTGCAGAAGTACATGACGCTCACCAATCACCTCTTCTCGCCCTACACCTTCATGGTCTCCAAGGCCTTCTGGGACACGCTCAGCGCCGACGAGCAGCGCATCCTGCGCTACGCCACGGAGTCCTGCGTCGCCGCCAGCCGCGGCCTGAGCCGGATCATCGAGGCCTCCGACCGCGGTCTCGTCGGCCTCAAGGACGAGATGGAGGTAACCGCCTTGTCGGCCGAGGACCGCACCAAGTTCAAGGAAGCCGCGCAGCCGGCGGTCATGCAGCACGTCACCGAAGCCTACGGCGAGGAGGGCGTCGCCCTGCTCGAACTCTTCCTGCAGGAGGTCGAGAAAGCCAACAACAAGGCCTACATGCAGTAGGCCGCCAGCAGGGGGGCGGTCAGCGCTTCGCCGCCCCCCACCTCTCTCGCCCGATGTGCGACATCCGAGCCGAAAGACTGCCCGCATGAAGGTCTTCTGCGCCTCCGTCGCGACCGAGACCAATACCTTCTCGCCGCTCAAGACGGACCTGCGCGACTTCGAGGAGAGCTTCTATGCGCCGCCGGGGACGCATCCGGAGACGCCGACGCTCTGTAGCGCCGTGTTCCCGGTTTGTCGCCGACGCGCCGCGGCGGAGGGCTGGTCCCTGATCGAGGGCACCGCGACCTGGGCCGAGCCCGGCGGCACCATCAACCGCGCGACCTGGGAGCGCCTGCGCGACGAGATCCTGGGTCAGATCGAAGCGGCGCTGCCGCTGGACGCCGTGGTGCTCGGCCTGCACGGCGCCATGGTGGCCGAGGGCTACGAGGACTGCGAGGGCGACCTGCTGGCGCGGGCCCGGGCCCTGGTCGGGCCGGACTGCGTGATCGGTGCGACCCTCGATCCGCACAGCCACCTGACGATGCGGCGCGCGGCCGCTACCGACATTCTGGTCGCCTTCAAGGAGTTTCCCCACGTCGACTTCGTCGACTGCGCCGAGCGCTGCGTCGATCTCGTCTTGCGGGCCGCGCGCGGCGAGGTCCGGCCACATATGTCGGTCGCCGATTGCCGCATGATCGAGATGCTGCCGACCAGCCGCGAGCCCATGCGCGCCTTCGTGGAGCGGATCAAGGCGCTTGAGCGACAGGCGGGCTTCCTGTCGATTTCCGTCATTCACGGCTTCATGGCCGGTGACGTGCCGGAGATGGGTACCAAGATCATTGTCATCACCGACGGCGACGCGGCCAAGGGCGATGCGCTGGCGGGGTCTCTGGCGCAGGAGCTTTTCGCGCTGCGTGGCCGCACGCGGCCGGACTTCCTGACCGCCGAGCAGGCGCTCGACAAAGCGCTCGCCTGCGAAGGCCAGCCTGTCGTCATCGCTGATGTCTGGGACAACCCGGGCGGCGGCGTGCCCGGCGACTCCACGGTCCTACTGCGCGAAGCGCTAAGCCGCGGCCTCACCTCGGTGGCGGTGGGCACCATCTGGGACCCGATGGCCGTGCGGACTTGCCTGGCCGCCGGTCTCGGCGCTCGCTTCGCCCTGCGCTTCGGTGCCAAGATGTCCGACCGGGCGGGCGAGCCCCTGGACGCCGAGGTGACGGTCAAGGC
>JAKSDN010001282.1 GCA_022360075.1 Kiloniellales bacterium
CCGCCCTGGTCACCTGAGCCGACTGAGCATCGGCGCGCGTGCGGCCCTCGCCTTCCGCGACTGCGCTTGGAGACGACGGCTTGACCGCAGCCGCAGCCTTGCTGGCCGGCCCGGCGGGCGCGGGGTCTTGGGCGTCCGTCCTCAGACGCGCCGGACGCGGCGCATCGGGATTTTCGGCCGGCCCATCTCCGGCGGTCTCGGCCCGCGTCGAAGGCGGCAACAGTTGCGTAGGCCCGGCAACGGCCTTGGCAGGGGCCGCCTGCTCCTTGTTCGCCTCGCGCTTCGCCGGCGCCGGCTTGGCCGAGGGGCGCGGGAGCGAGCCCTCGGGGGCAGCGCCCTTCTGGGACTGAGGAGAGGGCTTGGCGCTCGGCCGCTCGACCTCCGCTTGCGCCGTCTCTCGAGCGGGCTTGCTTTGCTGCGGCTTCGGCCGCGGCTTGCTCGCGGCCGCTGTGCCGGGCTTCGGCGACGCTGCGGGAGATCCGGCCTGGCCCGTAGGCTTCAGGTCGAGCACGACCTTCGATCCGAGCGTGAAGTGCTCGAGACTGAACTGGCCGCGCAGCGGAAAGTCCACCGAGGTGCCGTCCGCCGACACCTTCGGCGTGCCGACATAGCCCTCGAGGTCGCGCTTCAAGGCCTCGAGATCGAACGCCGCCGCCTCGGCGAAGGAGACCCGTAGCCTGCCGTCGACGATCTGCGCCTCGTAGCCGACGGTCTTGGGCCATTCGAAGACCATGCGTCCGAAGCCGGCATGTTCGCCGACGCGCAGCTTGACCGGGACGGACGCGCAAAGCGGGGCCGCCACGGTCAGGATCAGGAGCGGCGCGCAAAGACCGCGAAGGAGCGTTCGGATCACGGTTCGAGCTCGCCGGAATCGTCGTGAACGATGACGTCGACGCGACGGGCAAGCTGCTCGCGCCGTTCCGCCGGCAGGGTCGTCGAGAGGCGGTCGTAGTGAGCGTCGCCCTGGCCGCGCACCATAAGCGCGCCTTCCAGCCCGGCACGCCTCAACATCGCCGCCACCGCGATCGCACGATCGAGCGAAAGCTCCCAGTTGGAGCGATGGCCGGCGCTTGGCTGGCGCGGGTCGGCATGCCCGATAATCTCGACCCGGTTGTTCACATGACGGAGCAGACCGCCGAGCGCGAAGGCCGCCTTCTCCCCCCGTTCGTCGAGCTGGGCGCTACCCAAGGCGAACAGCAGATCGGCCGGCAGGGAGACCACGAGGCGGTCGGAAAGACGGCTGATCAGGCCACCGGCTAGCTGTTCCTCGGCCTCCATGTTCTGGCCGAGCAGCGTGGCCAGATAGTCGAGATCGACGCCCGGCAGGGTTTCGACCGCCTCGACGCTCAGGTCGTCGGAGGGCAGCGCCACGGTGACCTCGCGTACCGTGTCCATGTCGTCGGAGAGCGCCTTGGTGAGGTTCTGCCATTGCCGCTCTTCGACCTGAGACATGGAAAAGAGCATCACGAAGAAGGTGATGAGCAAGGCGACCAGATCGGTGAAGGTGATCAGCCAGCTTTCGCTGATGCGCGACGCGGCTGCGCTCCCGCCGTCGATTTTCGGGATGATCAGGCCATTCGGCTTGGGAGGGGTGCTGGACGGTCCGAGCGGCGTCATGCCGGCTACTCCCGCACCTCGCCGAGGTCGATCGGCTCGGGCGGCTCCTTGTAGAAGCGGAACAGCAGGCGCACGCTTGGGCCCGCATCGGCAAGGACCCCGATCGAAAGGTCGGCGGCGGGTCGGCCGCGCTCGACGAAGCCGCGCACCAGCGCGCCCAGCCGCCGCACCGCGAGCGAGCGGGTCTCGGGTGTGGCGTCGGAAGACTGCTTCATGCCGTGGAACAGCTCGACCTGCGGATAAAGGCCCCTTTGCTCGGCATCGGAAAGCGCCTGCGCGATGCGTTCCATCAAGAGATCGCGTCCGGGCTGAAGCTGGGTCGAGCCGGCGCGGAACAGAGCATCGGCGGAGAGGTCGAGACGGAGCAGCGGCGCCTCGACGACGGCCTCCGCCTCGACCACCGGGATCATGGAACTGAAAAGGGTCTGGAGAGACTGCAGCACGTCCTCGGATGCGGTGAGCGAGCCGAGCGCCGCGGAATGGGGCTCGATGCTCAAGGGAGCTTCGACCTGACCGTCGAAGGCTTCGTTGACGCTTTCGATCACCACGCGTGCGCGGTCGGTCTCGAGCTTGGAGAGCGCGTTCAGCAGGATGAAGAAGGCGAGAAGGAGGAGGTAGAGGCTGAGCATCGCGACCACGTTATGGTCGCGATGGGCGCGCGCCGGAGGCGACGGCGCGGCAGCCATGCCGGCTTCAGTCGAAGCCGAGGAGGGCGTCGATTTCGTCCTGAGTCTTGCCTTCCCCGCTAAGCTGCGGCCCGTTCATCAGATGCTCGTCCGGGCGATCGGACTTGCCGTCCGCACGTTTCGACTTTTCCTCTTCCGGCACCTCCGGGACGTCCGGCAGATCGCGGCCGAAGGCCTCGAGCAGGCCTTCGATCTTGTCGTCGATGTGGTGCAAGGCCGAGACGATCTTGCCGATGCGCTGACCGGTGATGTCCTGGAAGCTGCAGGCTTCGTAGACCGTCGTGACGGCGTCGGTGATCTTCTCGGCGACCGGTTCTGTCATGTCGCCGCAGAGCCCTTCGATGGTCTCGACGGCCTCGAAGATCGAGTTGGTCGCCTGCTCCGTATGATTGACGATCTCGTCGAGCTCGTCGGAAGCCGTCGCCAAATGCCGATCCTTGATCTCCGAGGGTCTGAGCGCCGCAATCTCGCCCTTGGCCGTGTTGATGAAACGGGCGAGCGCTTCGATCTCGGAGTAGAGTCGCTGATTGATGGACGAGATGTCTCCACTGATCGAGCTCATAATACTCTCCACGACATCGACAATATCTTGTGGATCAACATTGACGCTGCTCTCGGACAACGCCTCGATCTGGCGGTCGATCTCTCTGTCGCGCGCCGGGATCGCCATAGCCGCGCCTCCCCTCCGCCAGACCGGGCCGGCTTAGAAGTTGCCCAGGACCGTGACGAGCTTGTTCTTCAGGGTCGCCGCGTTGAAGGGCTTGACGATGTAGTTGCTGACGCCGGCTTGCTTGGCGGCCAGAACGTTCTCGCTCTTGCTCTCGGCGGTGATCATGATGAACGGCAGAGACTTGAGCTTCTCGTCCGCGCGGACCTCTTTGAGCAACTGCAGGCCGCTCATCGGCTCCATGTTCCAGTCGGAGATGCAGAGACCGTAGTCCTTCTCGCGCAGCTTCTGCAGCGCCGCGGCGCCGTCGGTCGCCTCGTCGACGTTGTGGAAGCCCAGTTGCTTCAACAGATTGCGGATGATCCTCAGCATGGTCTTGTAGTCATCCACGATGAGGACTGACATGTTCAAGTCGACAGACGCCATCGGAAACTCCCGTGTTTGGCTGGCCGGATACGCGGTGCCTGTTCAAAGGCCGGGCGGAGATTAGTGAAGCTCAGTTAAAACAGCGTAAACCTTGGCAAATCCGTGCCCATTAAGGAGCGATTTCAGTCGCGCGCGACGGGCAGCTCGCGGCGCTGGGCAAGCTCCAAGGTGACCGCCTTGGCCTTCGCCGGGTTCATCTTGGCCAAAATCGGCGCGCTCTTGCGTTCCTTCATGCGCTCGATCACCTCGAGCAGCACGACCATGTCCAACTCCTCGAAGATCCGCGCCGCGTCCTTCGGCTTCATGCTCTCGTAGATCTTCACGAGGCTGCGCATCTGCGCCTCTTCCTGCTCGTCGTGCTTGACCAGCAGGCTCTCGATCAGACTCTGCAGATCTTCCAGCTCCTTGATCTTCTGCTCGATGCGCCCCTCGGCTGCCTCCAGCAGGGCCGCTCGCCGATCCATATCGCGCGCGCGCCTTTGCAGCTCCTCGCGCCGCTCGGCGAGCTGCTGGAGCAGCTCGATCTCCTCGTCGGAGAGATCGAAAGGGTCGCGAACGGAGGCATCGATCATGCCGTCGGAGGCGTCCATAGCCTCCGCCTCCGCGACCGTGTCGCCCTCGCCGGCCTCTTCCTCGTCTTCGTCGCCGGCCGCCGGCGAAAGCAAGGGCTCGACGGCCGGAAAGGCGGGCCGCGCCGGCCGCTCCGGCACCTCGGCCGCGTCCGGTTCGGTGAACTCGGCGGTCTCCGCCGCCTCGCCGAAGCCGAGCTCCATCCACAAGAGGTCGGCGGCCTTGACCACGACGATGGTGGAGAACACCGCGATCGCGAGAGGAAAGAAACCGATACGCAAGCCTGACGGCCTCCGGCCTCAGCGCATCTCGCGCAGCGCCTTGACCAGCGCCGCGCCGCGGGTTCCTTGGCCGCCCTTGGCGAGCGGCAGCCGCGCGGGCGTTGCCGCCGGCCGCCCGGCGCCCGGCGCCGCATCCGCGTGTCGGTCCGTTCGCTGGTCGAAAGCGGGCAGCGCCTGGGACTCGACGACGCTCTGGCGAACCTGGGTACCGCTACCCTCCAAGCGGTTCGCCAGAGCTTCGCCACGCTCGATGAGAAAGTTCAGGTCCTCCACCAATCCCACGGCCCGACCTGCCCTCAGATCGAGCGCCTCGCCCGAGCTGGCGCTGATCTCCTTGATCGCCTGCAGGCTGCTCTGGGCCCGCCCGGTGGCCGTGCCGAACTCGGCCATCAGTGCTCGCATCTCCTCCTTGGCCGAGCGCAGCGACCTCAGCCGCCGATCGAGCACGATGGCGTAGCCGATCACGACACCCAGCAGCAACAGGATGCCCAGGTCCAGAGCTAGGCCGAGACCCGCCATCACACGGGCTCCCGATCGCGGATGAGCCGGTCGGCGAGGCGGACGGCGATGGCGTTGTTCCGCCGGCCCATATGGCCGCGGAACATCTTGACGTCGCCGCAGCGCAGCTCGACCTTCGTGCTCGGCGTGCAGCTCAGCTCGAGCCGGCTGCCCTCACTCCAACCCATGACCTCGCCCAGCGTCAGCTCGAGCTCTTCCAGCACGGCCTTGATCTCGACCTCGGTCTGCCACAGCTCGGCCGTCAGATGCCCTTCCCAGATCGAGTCGCGGCCGAACTTCTCGCCCATGAACATCTGGAGCAGCAGCTCGCGCACGGGCTCCAGCGTGGCATAGGGCAGCAACAGCTCGATGCGGCCGCCGCGATCCTCCATGTCGACGCGAAGCTTAGCGACGATCGCGGCGTTTCCCGGCCGGGCGATGGTCGCAAAGCGCGGATTGGTCTCCAGGCGCTCGAAGCGGAAGGTCACCGGAGAAAGCGGGTCGAAGGCGGCGGAGAGATCCGCCAGCACGACGTGGAGCATCCGCTCGACAAGGTTGCGCTCGATCGTCGTGTAGGGCCGCCCCTCGATGCGCATGGCCGCCGTCCCGCGCCGGCCCCCCAGCAGGACGTCGACGACGGAGTAGATCAGGGAGGAATCGACGGTCATCAGGCCGAAGTTGTCCCACTCCTCGGCCTTGAAGACCGTCAGCATGGCCGGCAGCGGGATGGAATTCAGATAGTCGCCGAAGCGTGCCGAGGTGATGCTGTCGAGGCTGACCTCCACGTTGTCGGAGGTGAAGTTGCGAAGCGATGTCGACATCATGCGCACGAGGCGGTCGAAGACCACCTCGAGCATCGGCAGGCGCTCGTAGGACACCAGCGCGGAGTTGAGGATCGCGGTGATGCCGGAGCGGTCGTTATCGTCGATGGCGTCGGCATCGAGGCCGAGCAGCGAGTCGATCTCTTCCTGATCGAGCACCCGCATCGAGCCGCTTTCGTCGGGTCCGGCCGCAACCGGATCCTCGTCGTCATCGGCCATGGCCTCCCATTCGGCCATGAGCGCATCTTGATCGACCTCGTCGTCCTCACCTTCCGTTGCCTGATCGTCGATCGGCTCAAGCATACGAGATCACACCCAAAGGCCGGTAGTTAGCGGGATGGCACTGAAGATCCAGGTCACTGGACCAGCATCTCCTTGAACAGCACGTCCTTGACGACATTCGACTGGGCCGCGGCATTGACCCGTTTCAGCAGCTCTTCACGAAGGCGCTGAAGCCCGGCCGAGCCGCTCAAGTCCTCCACCCGCAGCTCGCGCAGGTAGACCTGAAAGTTGTCGACGATGCGCGGCAGCACCTTTTCGAGCACGGCCGGCTGAACGCCGGGCCTCAGCTCCAAACTCACCGAGAGACGGAGAAAGGCACTAGCGTTCCCGGAGGAGTTGAGGTTGACGAGCATCTCCGGCAGCTCGTAGAAGACGGCCGGTGCCGCCACCTGCTGCTCTTGTGCCTCGGCGCCCTCTTCGGGGGGGCTGCCGCCGAGCAGCCCATCGAGCAGTCCGGAAAAGAAGATCCCTGCGCCGCCGGCAAGCAGCAGGACGATCGGCAGCACGATCAGCAAGACAAGCTTCTTGCCGGCCAGGCCCTTCGATTTCGGCTTGGCCTCGACCTCTAGGTCTTCGCCAGCATCTTCGGCGAGCGCTTCGTCGGTCATGCGGGGGTCACATCCTCAGGTCTTGGCGGCTCCTGGCCTGGTCCAGAGACTAGCTGAGTCTTGGTTAAGAACAGGTTGAAGTGCTTGAGAAAATCGCGATCAGGCCCGTGGCGGCAAGTTCTGCCGGGCAAGCTCTTCCAGCGCCGGAGCGTCAGCCTGGGACATCTTGCCTAGAGCGGGTTGACTCCCCCCTAACGGCGGGCCGCGTTCGGCACCGATTCAGGCTCCGGCGACTTGGCACGCCGCGTGCACCGGCGATCCCGCCTGGACGGCTGCGAGTGGCAAACGCGGCAGCAACGAAGACGGACTTTACGATGGAAACACCCGGCTACATTGCCCTCTCCAAGCAGATGGTGCTGCGGCAGCAGATGGACCTGATCGCGAACAATCTGGCGAACATGAACACCGCCGGCTACAAGGCGGAGCGAATGGTCTTCGCCGAACACCTGGATCGCACGGAGGATGGCAAGGTCTTGAGCTTCGTCCAGGATCTCGCCGTCACGCGCGACTTGAGCCAGGGGCCCCTCACCTTGACCAGCAACGAGCTCAACTTCGCCATCCGCGGCGAGGGCTATTTCGCGGTGCAGACCGACGCAGGCGTGCGCTACACCCGCGCCGGCAACTTCTCGCTAGACGCCAACGGGCAGATCGTGAACCTAGAGGGCCATGCGCTCCTGGGCGCCGGCAACACGCCGATCACGCTGCCCGCCAACACCAAGCAGGTCATCTTGGCCCGCGACGGCACGCTCTCCACCGACACCGGCGAAGCCGGCCGCATCGAGGTCCAGACCTTCGAGAACGAGCAGCGCCTGACCAAGGTCGGCGGCAACCTCTTGGATGCCGGCGAGGCCGAGCCGCAGCGGGTCGCCAACGCGACACTCGAGCAGGGCTACGTCGAAGGCTCGAACACCAAGGCCGTGATCGAGATGACGCGCATGATCGATACGGTGCGCAGCTATCAGTCGACCTCGCGCTTCCTGGAGCAGGAAGATCAGCGCCAGCGCTCGGCCATCGAAACGCTGATCGCCGCCTAGACAGACCGGCAGGCGAGGAGAGATAAGCCCATGAGATCGCTCGACATCGCGGCCACCGGCATGCTGGCTCAGCAGCTCAACGTGGACGTCACCTCGAACAACATCGCCAACATGAACACGACGGGCTACAAGCGCCAGCGTGCCGAGTTCCAAGACCTGCTCTACCAGAATCTAAGGCGGGTCGGATCGGCCTCGTCGGAGGCAGGCACCGTGGTGCCCTCCGGCATTCAGCTCGGCGTCGGCGTGAAGCCCGCGGCGACCTACCGGATCACCCAGCAGGGCGCCCTTTCGATCACCGACAACGCCCTGGATCTGGCGGTCAGCGGCAAGGGCTATTTCATGGTCGAGCTGCCGTCGGGCGACACGGGCTACACGCGGGCCGGCACCTTCCAGATCAGCGCCGCGGGCGATCTGGTGACGGCCGACGGCTTCATCGTGCAGCCGGGTATCACGATCCCCTCCGATGCCATCGGCGTGACCGTCAATGCCACGGGCGGCGTCTCGGTCAACATCGACGGCCAGATCCAGGACCAGGTGGTCGGTCAGCTCGAGCTGGCGGTCTTTCCCAATGCCGCGGGGCTCGACGCCATCGGCAAGAACCTCTTTCTGGAGACGACCGCCTCCGGCGCCGCCACCGTAGGCTCGCCCGGCGACGCCGGTATCGGCACGATCGAGCAGGGCGCCCTGGAATCCTCCAACGTGGACGTCGTCAAGGAGATCACCAACCTGATCCGGGCGCAGCGCGCCTACGAGATGAACTCGCGCGTGATCCAAGCCGCCGACGAGATGATGTCGAGCGCGGCGCAGCTACGTTAGCTGGAGGGCTTGCGGTCATGAAACGGATCTTGGTCTGGCTCGCGCTCCTGCTAGCGTTGCCGTCTCTCGGGCACGCCACCGCGACGCCCCCGGAACCCTTGGCGGTCGCGCTCAAGGAGCACGTGGTCGTGCAGGGCGACATCGTGCACCTGGGCGACCTCTTCCACGGCCTGGGCGAGCGCGCCGCAACCGAGATCGCCAGAGCGCCGGAGCCAGGCACGAAGGTCGAGCTCAACGCCCGCTGGCTCACGGCCCTGGCGCAGAGCTACCGCCTGCCTTGGCGTCCCAATTCCCGGCTGGACCGGGTGGTGGTCGAGCGCGCCAGTCACATCATCGACGCCGAGCGGGTAAGCGGCCTGATCGGCGAGCGCATCGCGCGCGACGGTGGGCGCGGCGAGATCTCGGTCGCGCTCGACAATCCGGCCCTCCAGCTCCACCTGCCGACGGCCGTCGAAGCGAGCATCCGCCTCGTCGGTTTCGTCCACGACCCGAAGAACGGCCGCTTCCGCGGCAAGCTGGTCGTCCCCGCCGCTGGCCCGGCGGTCCTGGAGAGCTTCGTCTCGGGCCGGGCGATCGAGATGGTGGAGGTCCCGGTGCTGCGGCACCGCATCGCCGTCGGGCAGACCATCGCAGAGGATGATATCGACTGGTCGAAAGTCCGCGCCGACCGGCTTCCGCGCAACGTCGTCGTGGCCACGGCTGACCTGATCGGCTTGGCGCCGCGCCGCCCGATCGCCCCGGACGGGCCGATTCGCGCCGACGAGCTGCGCACCCCGATCGTAATCGCCAAGAACAGCCTCGTCGTGATCCGGCTGCAAACCGACCGCATGCACCTGACCGCTCAAGGCCGGGCGCTGGAGGACGGCGCCAGCGGCGCCGTCATTCGCGTGATGAACACCAAGTCGAACACGATCATCAACGCCGTCGTCGTCGACTCGGGCAGGGTCACCGTGCCGATGGCGAGCCTGGCGGCGGCACAGTGACCGGAACGCGCGCCCAAGGATGGAGAGAGCGGCCATGAACGAAATCCGACGTCTCGCGGCCGGGCGGACTGCTCGCCCGAATGGATGGTGCCGAGGCCTGCCAACACTCGCAGCAAGCCTCTGCCTGGCGGCTTCGCTCGCCGGCTGCAACGCCCTGACGCGCCTGTCGGAAGTGGGTAGCCCGCCGGTCATGTCCAGCATCCAGGACCCCAGCGTTCTGCACGGCAACAAACCGGTTCAGATCCCCATGCCGGCTCCGGTACAGGTGTCGCACCACCCCAACTCGCTTTGGCGTCCCGGCTCCCGCCACTTCCTCAAGGACCAGCGCGCCGCCGAGGTCGGCGACCTCGTGACGGTCGTGATCCAAATCTCCGACAACGCCCAGATCTCGAACACGACGAATCGCAGCCGCAATGCCAGCGAGGACGCCTCGCTCAACAACCTGCTCGGCTACGAGCGGGCCTTGGACAGCTTGTTCCCCAACGACATCAACAACATCGACTTGGTGGATGGCGACAGTACCTCGTCGTCGACGGGCCAGGGCACGGTCAATCGCGACGAGACCATCAATCTCCGCGTGGCCGCGATCGTCACCCAGGTCCTGCCGAACGGCAACATGGTCGTCGCCGGCAGGCAGGAAGTCAGGGTCAATTTCGAGATGCGCGAGCTCCAGGTCGCCGGAATCATTCGGCGTGAGGACATCACCTCGACGAACACCGTGAGCTTCGAGCAGATCGCCGAGGCGCGCATTTCCTATGGCGGACGCGGCACGCTCTCCGATGTCCAGCAGCCGCGCTACGGCCAGCAGGTCTTCGACATCATCTTCCCGTTCTGATCGGGTCGGGCGCCCTCGCGTGATAGGCGTCCGGCTTGAGCTCTCTTGCTCGGGGGGCAAGAGAGGCCGACCCGGCGCCCCTTGCGGGGTCCGGGTCGGCCGCGACATTTCGAAACAGCCTCGTGGGGTTCAATCGTCCCGGTGCGTTCGCTCCATGCGCTCGTGACGCTCCTGCGCCTCGAGCGACAGCGTCGCAATCGGCCGTGCCTCCAAACGGCGAATCGAGATCGGCTCCGCCGTCTCCTCGCAATAGCCATAGGTCCCGTCTTCGATCCGGCGCAGCGCGTCGTCGATCTTCGAGATCAGCTTGCGCTCGCGGTCGCGGGTGCGAAGCTCCAAGGACCGGTCCGTCTCCAAAGACGCGCGATCGGCGATGTCGGGCTCGGCGATCCCACCCTCCTGGAGGTTCTGTATCGTCTCCGTCGAGTCCTGCAGCAGCTCGTCGCGCCAGCGCAGCAGCTTCTGCCGGAAGTACTCTTTCATCCGCGGACTCATGAAGGGCTCGTCTTCAGAGGGACGGTAGTTCGAAGGTAGCTTTCTCGTCATTCCCCGTGCCCAAAGTGAAGGTTGATTTTGGACGCGGAGTATAGGAATTCCGCTTGTCGCGACAAGCCCAAGATTGCGTGAGGCCTTGCTGTCATGACATTGAAATAATTACATAAAACCTCGTAGTTCGGAATCGGGGGCTCAGCGGTCGTACTTGGCGAGCTCCACGGCGACGCGAATCTCGATCTCGTCCAAGACCTGCTCGAGGCCGGGATCGTCGATTCGCTCTCTGCTGGCGGCAACGAGAGAAGCCATTTGCTGCACTGCAGCACGAGAAAGCCGGCCCATCAGCAAATCCATGCGCAAGGCGTCGAGCCGGTCGAGCAGATCTTCGCCGCGCTGAATCGCTTGGCGACGCCGGCCCTCCGAATCGGGCACCTCCTGAAGGGAGAGGAAGCTATTCACAGCCCTCACCCCGCCGCCGCCGGTCACCCGGGCGACCGGCTCCGAATCGCCGGCAAGTGCCTCTGCGAAGCCACCGTCCGGACCGGTCGAAGCACCGCTCTTGCGGCGCACAGCGGGGCTGCGGTTGGCGGATAGGGGATCGATCTTCATGGGCCTCGGCCTGCTTGCCCTCCGAGCTGCGCGGCTCGCCGACAAAGTCGCCGCAACGCTCTTAAGAAGCGGTTAAGCCTTTGCCAAAGCGGCAGATTTTGCCTCCGAATGCGCCCTTCCCTGCCGGGTAGAGCCGGCTGGGCTTGGGCCTGAATCCAAGATCCCCGCGCGACAAGCCACGGAAATCCGCCGCCTGACGCACCGCAACATGCGGCGTCGGGGCTTGGCACGGCATTCGCAAGAGATCCGCCGCCGCCCAGCAACAGCGATCTTTCGAGCCGCAATGAAAGTGAAGACCCCAGCGCCCCGGATTTCAGGCGACCGCCCGATGCTTCGGCCTCGGCCGAGACGGAGGCTTGCGCTGCTGCCGGCCGTTCTCCTGCTCGCCGCCGTCCTGTTCGCCCCTCTCCTGCTCGCCCCCTTGCCCGCGGCCGCGCAGGCGCGGATCAAGGACATCGCGGACTTCGAAGGCGTGCGCGACAACCTGCTGGTCGGCTACGGCCTGGTCGTCGGGCTCGACGGCACGGGCGACGATCTGGGCTCGGCGGTCTTCACCCGCGAGAGCCTGATCGGCATGTTGCAGCGCCTCGGCGTCAACGCGCGCGATCCGAACCTCGATACCGACAACGTCGCGGCGGTCATGATCACCGCCGATCTGCCGCCCTTCTCGCGCCAAGGCACGCGCATCGACATCTCGGTCTCGGCCATCGGCGACGCCGAGAGCCTGCTGGGCGGCACGCTTCTGGTCACCCCGATGCTCGGTGCCGACGGCGAGGTCTACGCGGTCGCTCAAGGCCCGGTGGCTGTCGCCGGCTTCAGTGCGGCCGGCGCGGCCCAGTCGATCACACGAGGCGTGCCGACCTCCGGACGGATCCCCAACGGCGCCATCATCGAGCGTGAGCTCGGCTTCGAGCTGGAGCAGCTCGGCAGCATGAGGGTCTCGCTGCGCAATCCCGACTTCACGACGGCGCGGCGCGTGGCCCAGGCCATCAACAAGTTCTTCGGGACGGCAACGGCGCACCCGGTCGATCCCGGCACCGTGATGGTGCGTCCGCCCGACGGCTTCAAGGGCGGGGCGGTCGACCTGCTGACCGACATCGAGCAACTGACCGTGCGCACCGACCAGGTCGCGCGCGTGGTGATCGACGAGCGCTCGGGCGTGATCGTGATGGGCGAGAACGTGCGCATCAGCACGGTGGCCATCGCCCAGGGCAATCTGACCATACGCATCACCGAGACTCCCCAAGTGAGCCAGCCTTCGCCCTTCTCGAACACCGGGACCACCGCCGTGGTGCCGCGCACCAATATCGAGGTCGACGAGGACGAGGACCGCAAGCTCGCGGTGATGCCCTCGGGCGTGAGCCTGCAAGAGCTGGTCAACGGCCTCAACGCGCTGGGCGTCGGGCCGCGCGACATGATCACGATCCTGCAGGCGATCAAGGCGGCCGGTGCCCTGCAGGCGGAAATCGAGGTGCTGTGATGCAGCTTCAGTCCCCCATTCTCGATCTCGCGGCCGCTCCGGTACAGGCGGCCAACCAAGGACTGAACGCGAGTGGACGCAGTGGCGACCGCTCGGCCGTTCGTGCCGCGGCAGAACAGTTCGAAGCCGTTTTCCTGTCTCAGATTCTGACCCCGATGTTCGAGACCGTCGACACGGATCCAATGTTCGGCGGCGGGCCCGGCGAGCAAATCTATCGATCCCTTCTGGTCGAGGAGTACGGCAAGGCGATCGCAAATGCCGGCGGCGTCGGGATCGCCGACCACGTCGAGCGGGAAATGCTCAAGTTGCAGGAGGTGAAGAAGTGACCCTAGGCAGACAAGAAACGGAGTTGCTGTCGTGCGTCAGCCGGCTGGTTCGACTCCTCGAGGAAGAGACCAAACGGCTCGAGGCCATGCGGCCGAAGGACGTCGAGTCCCTACAGAAGCAGAAGTCGGAGCTGATCTCGGAGTACCAGTCGAGGCTTCAGGCGCTGGCTGCGGACCGAGGGACCGCCGGTGACGCCGCGCGGGCGGGTGCGCTGCCGGCCGCGGCCCGCAGCGAGCTCGCGGCCGCCGCGGCAGATCTGCAAGAGGCGACGAAGCGAAACGAGACGGCGCTCCGGGCCGCCAAGCTAGCGACCGATCAGCTCGTTCGATCGATCGCCGCGGCGGTCCTGGAGGAAAAGAGGCTACGCGATCACTACAGAGCGGACGGAGGTAGCGACGCGGCCGGTGCGGCTGGCAAAGCGGTGGCCG
>JAKSDN010000725.1 GCA_022360075.1 Kiloniellales bacterium
GATCGCGGCCTTGGTGGAGTTGCGTCCCAACCTGGCCGAGACTCCCGAAGCCAAGACGCTGCGCGGCGCGGGCGTGCGTTTGCTCGCCGGCCATACCGTGTGGGAGGCGCTGCCGGGCGGGCCCGAAGGCCGTGTCGTCGCCGCCGTGATCGATGCCGTAACCGGCGCGGGCCAGATCGCGAACTGTCCCGAGCGGATCGACTGCGATCTCATCGTCACTTCGGTCGGCTTCTCGCCGCTGGGCCAGCTTCTCTGCCACTGTGGCGGTCGGCTGGTCTACGAGGAGGCGCGCCAGGCCTTCGTCGCCGACAGTGTTCCAAAGGACGCCCAGATCGCCGGCTCGATCAATCAGCTCTTCGGCCTCGATGCGGTGATCGCCGACGGCCGGCGCGCGGGCTATCGCGCCGCCAAGGCAGCCGGCCTCGAGGTCTCCGGGCGATTGCCGCGCGCGGCCAATGACCTGGCCTCGCCGCCGAACCATCCCTGGCCGATCTTCCCCCATCCCAAGGGCAAGGACTTCGTCGACTTCGACGAGGACCAGACCGTCAAGGACGTGCTCAACGCGGTCGCCGACGGCTTCGAGGACGTCGAGCTGATGAAGCGCTATACGACGGTCGGCATGGGCCCCTCCCAGGGCCGCCATTCGGCGCTCAACGCCGTGCGCCTCACCTCGAAGGCGAACGGCCGCGGGCTCTCCCGCGCGCCGGTCACGACCCAGCGTCCGCCCTTCAAGCCGGTCAGCTTCGCACACCTGGCGGGACGCGGCTTCGAGCCGGTGCGCCATACCGCCATGCAGGCCCGTCATCTGGAGCTGGGCGCGCAGATGATGCCGGCCGGCCTGTGGATGCGCCCGGCCTACTACGGCGCCGTCAACGAGCGCGAGGCGGCGATCGTCGCCGAGGCGCTGGCGGTGCGGCACAACGTCGGCCTGATCGATGTCTCGACTCTCGGCAAGCTGGAGATCCGCGGGCCGGACGCGGCCGAGTTCATGAACCGGCTCTACACCTTTGCCTACGCCAAGCAGCCGGTCGGGCGTTCGCGCTATGTCTTGATGACCGATCAGAGCGGCGCCGTGGTCGACGACGGCGTCGCCTGTCGCTTCAACGAGCAGCACTTCTACACCACCGCGACCACGGGCGGAGTCGATGCGGTCTATCGTGCGATGCTGCGCTGGAACGCGGAGTGGCGGCTCGAAGTCGACGTCGCCAACGTCACCGCGGCCTATGCCGGCGTCAACGTCGCCGGGCCGAACGCGCGCAAGCTGCTGCAGGCGCTCGAGGGCGACACCGATCTCTCGGCCGAGGCCTTTCCGTACATGGGCGTGCGGGAGGGGACTCTGGCCGGCATTCCGGTGCGCCTGCTGCGGGTCGGCTTCGTCGGCGAGCTGGGCTACGAGATCCACTGCCCGGCGTCCTACGGCGAGGCGCTGTGGGACAAGCTGATGGCGGCCGGCGAGCACTTCGACCTGCGGCCCTTCGGCGTCGAGGCCCAGCGCCTGTTGCGGCTCGAGAAGGGCCACATCATCATCGGCCAGGACAGCGATGGTCTCACCACGCCGCAAGAGGCCGACATGGTCTGGGCGATCGCCAAGAAGAAGCCCTTCTTCGTCGGCAAGCGCTCGATCGAGATCCAGGCGGAGGCGCGGCCGCTGCAGCGCAAGCTGGTCGGCTTCTCCCTGCCGGCCGACTCGCAGGTGCCGCCCGAGTGCACCCTGGTGATCCGCGGCAACGACATCGCCGGGCGTGTCACTTCGGCGGTCGCCTCGCCCAGCCTCGGCGTCGTGATCGGCCTGGCCTACGTCCATCCCGACGACAGCGCGCCCGGCGCGCGCTTCCATATCAAGCTCGAGGACGGCCGCTATCTTACCGCCCAGGTCGTGACGCTGCCGTTCTACGATCCCGACAACAAGCGCCAGGAGATGTGAGGCCGTGGCCGAGCCCGCAACCGTGAGGCCTGAGGACTTCCTGAAGCGCAGCCCCCTGCACGGCACGCTCGCGGCTGCCGGTGCCCGCTTCGTCGAGCGGGGCGGGGCAGCGGTCGCTCATGATTTCCGTGACCCTGCGGCCGAGGCGGCAGCGCGTGGGCGAATGGGGCTGGCCGATCTCTCGCCCTGCGCGCGCACGGGCGTCAAGGGCGCGGGCACGGCCGAGTGGCTGAGCGGTCAAGGCCTGGTGCTGCCCGAGGCAAGCAACCAGGCGACCCGCCAAGGCGGCGGCCTACTGGCTGCGCGTCTGGCTCCCACGGAGCTGCTGCTGCTCGATGCCGCCCTCGGCGACGGCGCGGCGGTCCGTGGCCTCGAGGCGGCTTGGCAGGCCGAGCCGCTCCCGCCTGCCACGCCGCGCGGCTTTCCCGTGCCGCGCGCCGACAGCCACGCCTGGCTGCGGGTCACGGGGAGCCAAGCGCCGGCCATGTTCGCCAAGCTCTGCGGTGTCGACCTGCGCGCCCACCAATTCGCCGACCTGGCGATCGCCCAGACTCAGATTGCCCGGATCTCGGCCATCGTGATCCGCGACGATCTCGCTGGCGGGCCGGCCTATCACCTGCTATGCGACAGCGCCTCCGCGGCCTACCTCTGGGCCTGCCTGATCGACGCCATGGCCGAGTTCGACGGCCGTCCGGTCGGGTTGGCGGCATTGGAAGGAGCGGGTGAGCGCTAGTTGTTTGTTATGAGGGACTATGCGCGCTGCACGACTGCTGTGCGTCCTTCGAGACGCGCCCTGTCGGGCGCTCCTCAGGATGAGGTCGATCGAGGATGACATTAAGAAATGTCCTCATCCTGAGGAGCATCCGTAGGATGCGTCTCGAAGGACGCACCATCGTGCTCCAGCGCCTTCGTCCTTCCGCCGGAGCGGCTGATGATCACTAGCGGCCCAGCGGTCACGGCCTGTTGACCGCAAGCCTCCATCAAGCCAGGTGACACACTTTCTGGTATACATTATACCAGAGCTTGTTCCACGACCTTGAAGAAGCGACCGAGGGGGAGTGCCATGCCTAAGAGTGACATCGAGATCGCCCGCGAAGCCACCATGCAGCCGATCCCCGAGGTGGCGGCGAAGCTCGACATCCCGGCCGACAGCCTGCTGCAGTACGGCCCGCACAAGGCCAAGCTCTCCTTCGACTTCATCAAGCAGCTCCAGGGCCGCCCCGATGGCAAGCTGATCCTGGTCACGGCGATCACGCCGACGCCGGCGGGCGAGGGCAAGACCACGACCACGGTCGGCCTCGGCGACGGCCTCAACCGGATCGGCAAGAAGGCGGCGATCTGCCTGCGCGAGCCCTCGCTCGGGCCCTGCTTCGGCATGAAGGGCGGCGCGGCCGGCGGCGGCTACGCCCAGGTCGTGCCGATGGAGGACATCAACCTCCACTTCACCGGCGACTTCCACGCCATCGGCATCGCCCACAACCTGCTCTCGGCCCTGATCGACAACCACATCTACTGGGGCAACGAGCCGGCGATCGATTCGCGCCGCGTGGCCTGGAAGCGGGTGGTCGACATGAACGACCGGGCGCTGCGCCAGATCACCAACTCGCTCGGCGGCGTCGCCAACGGCTTTCCGCGCGAGGACGGCTTCGACATCGTCGTTGCGTCGGAGATCATGGCGATCTTCTGCCTGGCCAACGACCTCGACGACCTGAGCCAGCGCCTGGGCAAGATCGTGATCGCCCAGAACCGCCAGCGCGAGGCGATCACCGCCGACGCGGTCAAGGGACCGGGCGCCATGTCGGTGCTCTTGAAGGAGGCGATCGCCCCCAACCTGGTGCAGACGCTGGAGAACAACCCGGCCTTCGTGCACGGCGGGCCCTTCGCCAACATCGCCCACGGCTGCAACTCGGTGATCGCGACCAAGACCGCGCTCAAGCTCGCCGACTACGTGGTGACCGAGGCCGGCTTCGGCGCCGACCTGGGCGCGGAGAAGTTCTTCAACATCAAGTGCCGCAAGGCCGGGCTCTCGCCCGACGCGGCGGTGATCGTCGCCACCGTGCGTGCGCTCAAGATGCACGGCGGCGTCGCCAAGGCCGACCTCGGCAGCGAGAACGTCGCCGCCGTCAAGGCCGGCTGCGAGAACCTGGTGCGCCACATCAAGAACGTGAAGGCCTTCGGCGTGCCGGTGACGGTCTCGATCAACAAGTTCATCACCGACAGCGACGCCGAGCTCGAGGCGGTCAAGGCCGCCGCCGAGGCCGAGGGCGTCCAGGCCTTCATCGCCAGCCACTGGGCCGACGGCGGCGCCGGCACCGAGGCGCTGGCTCAGCACGTGGTCGCGCTGGCCGACGGCGGCACGGCCGACTTCCAGCCGCTCTACCCCGACGACATGCCGCTGATCGAGAAGGTGCGCACGATCGTCCAGAAGATCTACGGCGGCGACGACATCACGGTCGACGGCGCGGTCGAGAAGCGCTTCGAGGAGCTGCAGGCGCGCTACGGCCACTTCCCGGTCTGCATGGCCAAGACCCAGTACTCCTTCTCCACCGACCCCGACCTCAAGGGCGCGCCCTCGGGCTTCACGGTGCCGATCCGCGAGCTGCGCCTGTCGGCCGGCGCCGAGTTCATCGTCGCCATCACCGGCGCCATCATGACCATGCCGGGGCTGCCGCGCGTGCCGGCGGCGAACTCGATCCATCTGAACGCGGACGGGCAGATCGAGGGGTTGTTTTAGAGACCGCACGATCGCGTCGGATCAGGTATCAGCGGGACTGACCCTCGCCTTTGGGACCGCCGGTCTCTCCTGTCCCATCCCCCTCATGCTGAGCCTGTCGAAGCATGAGGATTGCTCGGCGCCAGGGGCAGGGTCGGAGCGATCCTCGCTCCTCGACAGGCTCAGGACGAGGGGATGGGATGATGCGGAAATCGACGATTTATCCTCGCCGCGATTCGGCACGGGTGGCGTTCGCTACAACCTGATTTAGGCGTCCTCGGCCACCCGCCCCTCCTGCCGCAGGCTGTAGTAGTTCCCCGCAAAGATCAGCGCCGCGCCCAATAGCGTGACCAGCTCGAAAGCTTCGGCGTAGAGGAAGAAGAAGCCGAGGGCGGCGACGAAGGGCAGGCGCAGGAACTCGAAGGGCATGACGAAAGTCGCCTCGGCGGCGGCGAAGGCGCGCACCAGGCCGAGGTGGGCGCTGAGGCCGGTGACGGCCAGGAGCAGCAGCCAGGGCCAGTGACCGAGCTCCAGCGGCGCCCAGACGAAGGCCGCGCCGATGCCGCCGAACAGGGTCTGCATCGCGACCATGTAGAACAGGATGGTCAGGCTCCGCTCGCTGCTGGTCAGCCCTTTGGTCACCACGTTGGTGGCACCGAAGCAAAAGGCGCAGGCCAGCATGATCACGGCACCGACGCTGATCAGCCCGCTGCCCTCGGGCCCGAGGCCGGGCCGCAGGATGATCAGGATGCCGAGGAAGCCCATCGCCAGCGCCACCCAGCGGCCGCGGTGCATGCGCTCGCCCAGGAACAGCACGGCCAGCAACGCCCCCCAGATCGGCGTCGTGAACTCGATCGCCGAGACCGTGGCCAACGGCAGCAGCGTGATGCCGAAGATCCATAGGCTCTGGCCGGTGAAGTGGATCACGTTGCGCAGCAGGTGGCCGGGCAGGCGCTGGGTCTTCAGCAGGTGCCAGCCCCTCACGCTCAGCAGGCCGGAGAGAATGACCAGGCCGATGGCACTGCGCACGAACAGCATCTCGAAGGCGTGCAGGTCGGGCGCCAGCGCGCGGATCGGAATCACCATGGCCGTGAAGGACAGCAGCGCGAGGCCCATCCAGGCGATCGCTTTGGCGGGTTGGCTGCCGGGGGTCATGGATTTTGTTTTGGGATCTCGGGATGTGTGGGGCTGGGCAGTCCGGAGCCTGTCATAGGGATCGGGTCGGCGCCAGGGCGCAGGCGCTTGTTCGTGGTCCGCTGCGCGGACGCCCCCCTCCCGGCGCTGCGCGCCGACCTCACCCTCGAGGGGGGGAGGTGGTTTTGCGACGGATCCGATTGATTTCCCTCTCCCCTTGAGGGGCAGGGTTAGGGTGGGGGGTCGCGCGAAGCGCGAGAAGAAAGGCGGCATCTGCCCCTGTCACACTCATTAACCAATTCTTAACGGGGGTCTTGGGACTGTAATTCAGGGTCAACAGCCGTGTGAAAGGGACCGAGGTCCGGTGTTGAACCCCGAGCGACGCGCCGTGGGTCTGCTTGCGCTCTGCGCCGGGCTCTATGGCGGCGTTTTCATGCTCGATCTCGTCACGCCGTACGGATTCGCCGTGGCGGTGCTCTACGCCGCGTTGGTGCCGATCGGCCTGGGGATTCGCCACCGCCAGGCGGTCCTCCTGCTCGCCCTGCTCGGCACCGGGCTCACGCTGCTCGCCGGCCTGCCGGCCTTGAGCGGCCGTACACCGAGCGAGACGGACTTCATCAACCGGGCGGTCGCGGTCATCGCGATCTGGATCACCGCCTGCCTGGCGATCGGCCATCGCCAGGGCGCCACGGCGCTCAGCGAATCCGAGCAGCGCTTCCGCCGCCTGATCGAAGGCTCGGCCCAGGGCATCATCATCCATCGCGCCGGCCGCGCCCTGTTCGCCAATCGTGCGCTCTGCCGATTGTTCGGCTACGCCAGCCCCGAGGAGGTCCTGGCGCTGGATTCGATCGACGACTACGTCGCGCCGCACGAACGCGAGCGCGTGCGGCAGTACCGTACGGCACGTTGGCACGGCGACGAGGCGCCGGTCGGCTACGAGTACGAGGGCGTGCGCACGGACGGCAGCCAAGTCTGGATCGACTGCTGGCCGATCGTGGTGGACTGGGACGGCGAGCCGGCGATCCAGTCGGTCATGTTCGACATCACCGAGCGCAAGCAGGCCGTCGAGGCGCTCGAAGCGGCCCACGAGGAGCTGGCGCATCGCGCCCGGGCGCAGCGCAAGGCGATGGAGATGGCCGAGCGGGCCAATCGCGAGAAGTCGGCCTTCTTGGCGCGCATGAGCCACGAGTTGCGCACGCCGCTGAACGCGATCCTCGGCTTCTCCGAGGTGATCAAGGACCAGATGCTGGGGCCCATCGGCAACGCGCGCTACGGCGAGTACGCCTCCGACATCCACGAGAGCGGCCGGTTGCTCAAGAACCTGATCGACGACCTGCTCGACCTGGCGAAGATCGAGGCCGGCAAGCTCGAGCTCAGGGACGAGCCGATCGCCCTCGCCGATCTCGTGCCGAGCGTGCTGCACTACGTCGAGCGTCAGGCGCAGCAGAAGTCGCTGAAGCTCTCGGCGGAGCTGGCAAGCGGCCTGCCAGCCTTGCGGGCGGACCCGCGAGCGGTCAAGCAGATGCTGCTCAACCTGCTCTCCAACGCGGTGAAGTTCACCCCGGAAGGCGGCGCGGTATGGCTGCGCGCCAAGCTGGGCTCGGACGGCGGCGTCTGGATCGAGGTGGAAGACAGCGGAGTCGGCATCCCGGCCGATCAGATCGAGGCGGTGATGGCGCCCTTTGCCCAGGTCGAGCGCGAGCTGCAGCGTGGCCATGAGGGCACGGGCCTGGGCCTGCCGATCGTCAAGTCGCTGATGACGCTACACGGCGGCCACTTCGCCTTACGGAGCGGCGCCGGACAGGGCACCACGGCCGTCCTGCAGTTTCCGGCGGAGCGCGCCGTTGCCGCCGCGGCCTGACCGTCCGCGAGGACGGCGCCACCGCCAAGCCGATTCCGATCTTTATTCAGCCTCGACTCGCAAAGTTGATTGGTCCCCGGCCTGCCGGCTTGCCATAATCGCGCCCGAATCCGAGCCGGCCGGGGGGCGTGTTTCGCGCTGAAGGGCCTAGTGCTCCCATTGCGGGTGTCGATCGCGAGCGTTTTCAGAGAGGGATAGAAAAGAAGATGAAGTGGTGCAGGATTTCGAGCCGTCACGTCGCCTTGACCGCCTTGCTTTTCGCGATGGTTGCCCTCCTGCCCATCGGGGCGTCGTCGAGCGATAATCACATGAAAGTCTCGCTGACCGCGGTGGTCGCGCCGGGTGCGCAGCCGCTGATGGACGCCCTCTTCACCGTCTCGAGCATCGACGATCCCGCGCGCAGGCCTCTCGAGGTCAAGAGCATCGAGGGCCCGGCCGTCGTAAAGCTCCCGGCCGGGCGCTACCGGGTCAGGGCGCGTTACGGCGACAGCGGGGCCGACAAGGAGATCGTGGTCGGCAACGGGGTGGACCGGCACGAAGTCAGCCTGAATGCCGGCTCGGTGGTGCTGCGCCTCAAGCACCACGTCGGCGGTCCGGTGCTGCGCAACGATGTCACCTGGGAGATCCTGACCTACGGCCGCGACGTCAACGGCAACCGCCACCTGATCGCGAGCTCGCCGGAGGCCCAGCCGAAGTTCTATCTGCCGGAAGGCTACTACGTGGCCCAGGCCAAGAACGGCACCCGCGACGTGCGCCACACGATCGAGGTCACCTCGGGCGCCAACTACAAGTACACGGTGATTCTGCAGTAGCCTCTTCAGTCCGCAAGAGCCTCGGCTCTCGCCCAAGCGTTAGGCGGCCTTGGCGACGCTGGTTGTCGGTGGCTCTTCGGTGACGAAGAGGTTGTCGAGGGCGTTGGAGACGAGTTCGGGGCTGTACTGTGGGGCGATGCCGCGGAACTTGCAGGCCGCCAGAACCTGCTCGGCGACGAACTTGGGCTGATAGCAGGCCAGCGGCATGTCGCCGAAGTCGCGTAGGCGGTCCAGCACCAGCGAGAAGGTATCGTTGTCGAGCGTCAGGGCGCGCTGCTTGGAGACCAGCTCGAAGATGCGGCGGAAGTCCGCGACCGTCGGGCCCTCGGTGCGCAGCTTGTAGGGAATGCGGCGCAGAAAGGCGGGGTCCATCAGATCGCCCGGCGACATGTTGGTGGAGAAGATCACCAGCTCGTCGAAGGGGATCGAGAAGCTCTTGCCCGTGTGCAGCTTGAGGTAGTCGACCCGGCTTTCCAGGGGGACGATCCAGCGGTTGAGCAGATCGGCCGGGCTGACCATCTGGCGGCCGAAGTCGTCGATGATGAAGGTGCCGCCGAGCGCTTTGACGTGCATCGGCGCCTCGTAGGACTTGGCGATGGCGTTGAAGTCGAGGTCGAGCATCTCGAGCGTCAGCTCCCCGCCGACGACCACAAGCGGCCGGCGGCAGGCGACCCAGCGTTTGTCGATGTTCTTGATCTTCACCGAGGCGGGCTCACCCTCGCTCGGCTTCTCGGTCTCGACCGCCTCGTGCACGCTCGGATCGAAGACCTTCATGATCTGGCCGTCGATCTCGACGCAGTAGGGGATGTAGATCGTGTCGGCGAAGATCCGGCCGATGCGCTCGGCGACCGAGGTCTTGCCGTTGCCGGGCGGACCGTAGAGCAGAATGCTCTGGCCCGAGTTGATCGCCGGGCCGAGGCGATGGATGAAATCCTCGGTGACCACCATCTCCGAGAGCGAGTCTTCGATGCGGTCCTGGCCGACCTGCTCGTTCGTGATGCGCTGCAGCAGCACGCGGTTATGGTAGGCCTCGAGCGAGACCGGCGCGGCGCCGACGTACTGGCATTCGTCGAGCAGCTCCTTGCCGAGGCGCCGGCCCGCCTCGCTCAACGCGTAGCGTTGCTCGGCGAAGGCGCCGCCGTCGGCGCCGAGGCTCGCGAGGTACTTTCGCTCGACCGCGTCCTCGACCAATGCCGTCATCAGGCTCGAGGGCAGGGCCAGGGCATCGGCCATCTGAGCCACGGTCTCGAGACCGCGCTGCAGCACCGTTCTGATTAGCAGGTTCAGCAGCAGGGCCGGCTTGATCCCCGTGTCCTCCAGCGACCTCGGCACCTTGGGCTTGCTGTGCAGCACGGCCTGGATCTGCTCGGCCGTGACCAGCCCGAGCGCGATCAGGCTGTCGCCGAGCAGGCCGCCCTCCTGGCGCTGGCGTTCCAAGGCGCTGTTCAGCGCCTCATCGTCGATCAGACCGTTTGC
>JAKSDN010001289.1 GCA_022360075.1 Kiloniellales bacterium
CCGCGCTTTTACGGCCTCCCGCTCAACGAGGGAACGGTCACGCTGCGGCGAGAGGCGCAGGACGTGCCCGAGCTGATGGGCGATGACAACGTTCAAGTCGTTCCGTTCCACGCGAGCGAAACCCTGGCGTGGCGGTTTGCCGGCCGAACCAATCAGACGACGGATGACGACCTATTGTGAACGAACGGCCAGCCTGGCGACCAAGCACGCGAAGGAACAGGCGATCGCACGGCCGTTCCGCTTCGCGCTCGGCTTAGATGTACTGGCGCCGGCCGGCCTCGACACGGATACCCTGGGCACGTTCACGGGCGAAGTTCCGCGCGAGGGTACGCCATTGGAAGTCTGTGAACGTAAGGCACGGCTGGGAATGAAGATTACGGGGCTGCCCTTTGGGCTTGCCAGCGAAGGCAGTTTCGGCCCGCACCCATTCATACCCCTCATTCCGGCCGGTGTAGAGCTCCTGACTTTCGTCGATGACGAACGAGGCTTCGTGCTGACCGCGAACTTCTTATGCGAGAGTACAAACTACGGCCATTGCGAGGCTCGTAACATTGACGAACTCACCGAATGGCTCCCCCGCGTGGGCTTTCCCGCCCATGCGCTGATTGTACGAACAAACGAAAACGGTCCGGGCAAGCCGATTGCGAAAGGTGTGACCACCGCCGAAGACTTGCAGACGGCGATGGCCGAAGCGACGGCTCTTTCCGATGGCGGCATTGCATGGGTTGAGCCCGATATGCGCGCCCATCTTAATCCCACGCGCATGCGCGCCATCCGCCGGTTGGCTTTCAAGCTTGCGCGGCGGCTGGCGGCGCCATGTCCGTCCTGCTCGGCGCCAGGTTGGGGCCGGACAGGAACGGTCAAAGGACTGCCCTGCGAATTGTGCGGCGCACCGACGGAGATGGTGCGGTACGAACTCTTTGGATGCGCCGTATGTGACCATTTGGAAGAGAGATCACGTCGCGATGGTCTGCAAAAAACCTCTCCGCAGAATTGTCCCCTATGCAATCCGTGAGCGCCGACGTGACGGGTTCATTCTTGGATTTCAGGAAGTACTCTGTCCCCATTCGAGGAGAAGCTGACGGCATGTAACGGGAACCGCACCTGCTTGCCGCATTCGAGCGACGGCGGTTTCGTGATCTGAGATGCTTGCACCGATAGACGCATCATGGGCGACGTAGGTGTCGTATCCTTCAAGAAGAGCGCTTAGCGCGGCAAACGTGATCGCGCCTTCCGTAAAGCTGCCTGCGAGGACAAGTCGCCGTCTTGACGTTGCGGCAATCGCCTCTGCAAAGGGTTCATGGTCCCATGGGTTTACGCCAATGCGTTCAATCGCTTCGATACTGGGGATCTGATCCACTAGCGTACTCGCGCCGTTAAGTTCGGCTTGCTGCATCATTGTTGCGATGATGGGAACGCGCCATTCACGAGCCGATGTGGCGAGTTCAACCCAGTTGTCCGCAATAGCGCGCATATCAAAGGGCGCGCCGTTAGCGATTGCTTTGTCGAGGCAATCGATAAAGACGAGAACGGTGTCTTCCGTGGAGATGAGATTGTGATGCCTCATTTCTTGCCAGACCTATTTCTGTGACTCCTAACGGTTTGCCCGCGCTGTTTGCCTAGCCGGGGTTGGGACTGAAATGCTCCTCAAACTTGGTCGACACTCCGTCATACTTCTCTGCATCCACCCCAGGATTCGCCTTTGTGAGTGATGTTCGGCCGTTTGTCGGAATAGTCACGATTGAGTTGGAGCCATGCGTGAGCGCCTTGATCCGTATCGGGCAAAATGGCTTCCGCCGTGCATTCCGGTTCGTAAACGCCGCAGTCGATGCTCTCATCCGGATGAATGATGAACATGTTCTCGCCTTTGTAGAAGCAATCGACGGGGCAAACCTCGATGCTGTCCGTGTACTTACACTTGATGCATTCCTCGGTGACGACATAGGTCATGGAGGGCCTCTGTGTCGCGTAATAGGCCAGTGCGCCGTAGACCAGTTGGAAGGCTGAGAACGCGGCAAAGAAGGCGACAAGCGTGTACTGCGCATGTTCGACGGACGTCTCCAAGGCCTCGGTAATGGTCGGGATCGCGGGTAGATAGAGGTCGGTCGCCAGAAGGCCGAGGGCCGTCGTCAGCAGGAGGGGAACCGTCGTGGAAAGGCGCGCTGAATACATGGTGTTTTAAGGCATCACAAAAGAC
>JAKSDN010001378.1 GCA_022360075.1 Kiloniellales bacterium
GCGATGCAGGCCTATCCGCTCTTTGCAATCTTCTGGGAGACGCTGTTTCTGAGGAAGTCGAAGTCACCTGTCGAGATCGTGCTGACGCTCGTCCTTGTCGGGGCAATGTACTTCCTGGCAACGGGTGGGACCCTGAGAATGGACGGACTGTCGCCCTGGTTTCTGTTCGCTCTCGGCGTTCCGCTATTGTGGAGCAGCGCCCATGTCATCATTCGGGAAGAACTCACACGCACACCCATCACGCCGGTTCAGGTGACGTTTTTCAGATCGTTGATTTCGGCGCTTTTTCTTGTCGGGCTATTGCTGATTTTGAATCCAAAAGAATTTCTGAGCTCGCTTCAGTTTGATTTCCAGATATTCGCACTCGCGATGGGACTGGTGTACTACATTGAACTCATATTCTGGTTTCATGCTGTCCGTCACATCGACGTTTCACTCGCCAGTTCGATCATCACACCGTGGCCTGCCGTCACGATGATGCTAGCTGTGCTCTTTCTTGGCGACAGTCTTCATACGCATCAGATCGTTGCGTTCGTCCTCGTAGCGGCCTGCATCTATGGACTACTGCTTGTTACCGTTCGGCGCGACCGAGGCCGCCAGCCAACAACGACATGTGCGCCTTGAAAACCCGCAAAAATACATGCCATCCACCGCAGGCATAAGGCAAAGCAAGCGACTAAGTGTCCGCCCGATAGAAAAATCGACCACCCGCCTTCTGGGCCCGCCGCAGTCAGAATCTTTAACAGATGCGCGCCCATCAATCCGATCCATGGCCGCTGGTACAATGAGCCAGGAAGCTCACCGATTCTGAACCCTGCATCCTGTTAATAACGGAGACCATCACCGTGATGTTTGGGTTAGGCAGGATTGTGATGATCTTCGTATGGCCCGAGGTCGTTGAGCAGATCCGATCCCAACACTTGTCAGCTAGCCACGCTCATCACTTTCCGGTTTGGCTTCGGCGACGACGAGTTCAGCTTGGTGGCTAACTGGGAAGTTGACAGAGTTAGCGATGAAGCAATTGCGATGCGCGGTTGCATGCAAGTCTACGGCCTTGTCAGGAGGGCTTTCGGACGTGATCACCACACGGGGTCGCAAACACACGCCGACAAAACGCCCGCCTGTCCCCTCGGCCTCGACCATGGTTCCTTCCGCGTGGTCAACATAGCTCAGGACAACGACTCCGTTCGTTGCGCAGAGGTGAAGATACCAAAGCTTGTGGCAGGCCGAGAGTGCGGCCACAAGTAACTCTTCGGGGTTCCAGCGTACGGGGTCGCCGCGAAAGGAAGGATCAGACGATCCTTCAATCTCTGTCTTGCCGTCGGCCTTGATCAAATGATCGCGCGTGTAGGCCTTGTAGCCGATCGTTCCCGGACCTTCGTTTCCGGTCCACTCGACAGTCGTCTTGTAATTGTGTCGCTTTGGCATCCTGGTCCTCATCATCAAAGCTGGGCTTCCCATGTCACGAGCGATGCGCCGATGTTTGAGGCTGGCCCGTGCGCAGTGATGCAAAATGCGTCGCCAAACTCATGACCGCGAAAACCAGACCTCCGTACACGACAGGAGCGATGCTGGCCTCGACGAACGGCGCGGCGAGTGCGTTGCCAATCGCGGCCAGGACGAAGCACAGAAAAGAAGACATCGCCGATGCAGCCGCCTCGCGGCCCTCGCAAGCGCCGATGGCTTCGGTCATGCTTCCGCCGAACCGCAGCCCGAGGCCGATCTGCGACGGCAGCAGAACAGCGACATACCACTCCACGGTTTGCGGCAGGCTGCCGGTGTAGATGAGCACAAGCCCTACGCTCGTAGCTGCAAGCATGATCACGCCGATCAAATTCGCGACCACGAGCGTATAGCGGACGATGAACGCAGGCGCGGCGACGGAGCCAACCATGAAGGCAGCGACCATGATCAATTGCATGATCACGAACCCGCTCATGTCACGGCCGAAATGGATGTCCAGAATTTGCGGCGCTGTGCCGACAAACAGCATCAGCGCGCCGAAGGCCGAGGCGTAGCTGCCGGCAATCGTGAGGAAGCGCCGGTTCGTCAATACGGCTCCATAGTGTTCCAAGGATTCACGGATAAAGCTGCCGCCCGGCTGTTTCTGGTCAATTGCAGGGGTTTTGTGGCGTATACGCAGGAGCGAGACGCATGACAGGATAGCCACCAACGTCAGCACCCAGAACGTCGACCGCCAGCCCAGGAGAACGATCATCGCTGCGCCGGCAATAGGCGCAAGCGCTGGAATGCAGGAATCAAAGACACCCACAAAGGTGATGATCCGGACCGACGCTCGCTTGTCAAAGAGTCTGCGCACCACCCCCGGCACAATCGCAGCGCCGGCCGATGCGCCGACACCCTGGATCAACCGCGCCGCGATAAGCGTCTCAATGGACTGAGCAAGAGCCCCGATCAGACTGCCGATTGCGAGAAGCGCGATCGCAAGAGCTAGGATTACGCTTGCGTTGAAGCGCTGGGCCAGTGCGCCGTAGACCAGTTGGAAGGCTGAGAACGCGGCAAAGAAGGCGACAAGCGTGTACTGCGCATGTTCGACGGATGTCTCCAAGGCCTCGGTAATGGTCGGGATCGCGGGTAGATAGAGGTCGGTCGCCAGAAGGCCGAGGGCCGTCGTCAGCAGGAGGGGAACCGTCGTGGAAAGGCGCGCTGAATACATGGTGTTTTAAGGCATCACAAAAGAC
>JAKSDN010001269.1 GCA_022360075.1 Kiloniellales bacterium
GGGGGGCTGGCGCGGAGCGCCAAAAAAGACAACGCGCTCAGCGAACGAACAACAACCCGCTCTTTTCCGGATGCCTGAGTGCGCCCCTACTCCACCGGCCGCGCCGGCCGGATCTCGCCGTCGATCAGGCGCGGCGGCTCCACCTTGGTGCCGGGCGGCACGCCGGTAAGCACGTTGACGGTAATCAGCGTGGCCGCGACCAGAACCAGGCTGGAGAGCGCGATCCAGGTCCAGGGGGCGTCCTGCCAGCCCGGCGGGCGCGCCTCGCCCCCGGCGGTCTGGGCCTTCCGGCGCGCGAAGACCAGGTAGATCCAGTAAAGCAGGAAAGGTGCCACGATCGGTAGCAGCACCGTGATCAGCATTCTCACCATGACGGCCCCGCCGCTTCGTCTGAACTCAAGATCTCGGCCAAGTTCACCAGCATGCCGGCCGTCGCGCCCCAGATGTAGTAATCCCGGTAGGGAAAGGCGTAGAAATGCCGCCTCTTGCCCCGATAGACTCGGCTGTCGATCCGCCGATTGGCCGGGTCGAGCAGGAAGCCGAGCGGCACCTCGAAGACCTCCGCGACCTCGAACTCGTCGGGCGTCAGGGAGAACGGCGGGGTCACCAGGCCGACCAGGGGCGCGACCTCGAAGCCCGTGCGGGTCACGTAGGTGTCGAGCCGGCCGACGACCTCGACATACTGCGACGGCAGGCCGACCTCTTCCTCGGTCTCGCGCAGCGCCGCGGCCGGCGCGTCGGCATCTTCCGGCTCGATCCGGCCGCCGGGAAAGCTGATCTGGCCGGCGTGGTCGTGCAGATGCTCGGTGCGGCGGGTCAGGAGGACCGTCAGCTCCGGCTCGCGCTTGACGATCGGAATCAGCACGGCCGCCTGGGTCAGGCTGCTGATCGCCTCGTAGAACTCGGGATTGAGATCGTGATCGCCGCGCGGCCGCAGCGTCGCGTCGTCTTGCGGACCCCTCGGCGCGCTGCGCCGGCCGGACGGCTCCTGGCCGGCCAGCCGCTGCGCGACCTCTTCGGCCGTCAAGAAGCCCGATCCAACGGAAAGAACTGGCCTTTGCTCCATACGCCCAGCAGGTTCTTGTTCTTGCCTTCGCCCTCGACCGCAAGTTCGGCCAGCTCATAATAGACCGATCGCACGATCAGCGCCTCGAGCCGGTCCCTCACCAGGATATAGGGGCGAGGCTCGCGGGTTTCAGGCGCCAGCGACACGCGGAGGGGTTGCTCCGGCCCGGCCTCGACCCAGTCGTCCAGGTTGGTGCGAAAGCGCAGCGTCTGGCCGCGTCCGGCGCCGATCACTTTCAGTTCAACGGCGGTGAAGGGCGCGTCCTCGACGACGACGCGGCCGCGCTCGACCGGCGTGACCAGCCAGAAAACCCCCTGCTCGTCGCGGCGCAGTACGCTGGAAAACAGCTTGACCAAGGGCTTCCGGCCGATCGGCGTGCCCCGGTAGAACCAAGTGCCATCGCGGGCGATGCGCATGTCGAGATCGATGGCGGCCGGGAGAGCCGCAGCCCGCCCCTCGCCAGAACGCGCCTGAAGCCTTATGTTTCTCTTTAGCGAATCCGGTCCAGAGTGGTCTGGTGACTGCTCGCCCATTATGGCCTGCCGCCTCACTGCGCCTCAATTTGGAGACCAGCCGCGTGTCCCTTACTCCCAGCCTTCAGACCGCCGAATCTTCCGACACCAAACCGGCCGCCACGAAACTGGCTGACGAGATCGAAGCCCTCGGCGACAAGCTGCAGAAAGTCCGCGGCTCGATCGGACGGGTTATCTTCGGGCAAGAGCAGGTCGTTGATCAAACGCTAATCTCCCTGCTTTCCGGCGGCCATGCGCTGCTGATCGGCGTGCCGGGCCTGGCGAAGACACGCCTGGTCGAGACCCTGGGCACGGTCTTCGGCGTCGAGGACAAGCGGGTGCAGTGCACGCCCGACCTGATGCCGGCCGACATCATCGGCTCGGAGGTCCTCGAAGAGCACGAGGACGGCAAGCGCAGCTTCCGCTTCATCGCCGGCCCGGTGTTCTGCCAGCTCCTGATGGCCGACGAGATCAACCGGGCCAGCCCGCGCACCCAGTCGGCCCTGCTGCAGGCGATGCAGGAGCGGCGCGTCACCGTCGGCGGCCATCCCCACGAGCTGCCCCGGCCCTTTCACGTGCTGGCGACCCAGAACCCGCTCGAGCAGGAGGGCACCTATCCCCTGCCCGAGGCCCAGCTCGACCGCTTCATCATGGAGATCGACGTCGGCTATCCCGACCTCGCGGCCGAGCGTCAGATGCTGATCGCCACCACGGGCTCGGAGAGCGTCGAGGCCAGCCACGTCATGTCGGCCGAGGAACTGATGGCCGCGCAGCGCCTGGTGCGCCGGGTGCCGGTCGGCGAGAGCGTGGTCGACTCGATCCTCTCCCTGGTGCGCAACGGCCGGCCCGACAGCAGCGATCTGGATCAGGTCCAGCAGCAGGTCGCCTGGGGGCCCGGGCCGCGCGCGAGCCAGGCGCTCATGCTGGCGGTGCGCGCGCGCGCCCTGCTCGACGGCCGGCTCGCGCCCTCGGTCGACGACGTGGTGGCGCTCGCCGGGCCGGTGCTGCGCCATCGCATGGCGCTCAACTTCGCCGCCCGCGCCGACGGCGTGACGATCGATGAGGTGATCGATCTGCTGATCGCACCGCATCGGTGAGCCCGAAGACCGCTTTGCCGAGGCCATGACCCAAGCCGCGCCCGTTCTGCGCCAACAGGCCGAGCAACTGGCGGCAAACCTGCCGCCGCTTCTCGTGGCCGCCAAGCGCGTCGCGGCGACCGTCGCCCAGGGCGTGCACGGCCGGCGCCGGGTCGGCCAGGGCGAGACCTTCTGGCAGTTCCGCGAGTACGAGCCGGGCGATCCGCCGCAGCTCATCGACTGGCGCCAGTCGGCCAAGACCGACCGGGTCTTCGTGCGCGAGCTCGAATGGGAGGCGGCGCAGTCGGTCTGGATCTGGCGCGATGTCTCGGCCTCCATGGCTTGGCGCTCGGCAACGAGCCTGCCCGAAAAGCGAAATCGGGCCGACCTGCTCACCCTCGCGCTCGGCGTCTTGCTTTTGGCCGCCGGCGAGCGGGTCGCCCTGCTCGGCTCGCCGATGCGCCTGGTCAGCGGCCGCACCGGCCTCACCCAGCTCGTCAACATGGTCGAGCGCGAACGCGAATCCGAGGCCGACCTGCCCAAGGTGCTGCCGCTGCCGCGCAACGCGCAGCTCGTCCTGATCGGCGATCTGCTGGCCCCGCTCGACGAGATCAA
>JAKSDN010001350.1 GCA_022360075.1 Kiloniellales bacterium
GCTCCTCAAGACCAGCCAGCAACGCGAGGCCGCCCCATGCTCGACGCCCTGACCGCCCTCACCAACCCGACCGCCGGCCTTCAGCCGCAGCGCAACGATGCCGCTCGAAACGACAGCGCCGCCGCCCGCAGCCTGCCGCAGGACGACGTCACCGTTTCTCCGGCCGCTGAGAGCCTCAGCCGCGTATCCGTCAAGGAGCTGCCCGAGCTGGTGCTCGACCTCAAGACGCTCATGCAGCAGGCCGAGCAAGGCCTCGAGAGGTTGATGAAGCAGCTCGGGATCGAACGCTCGGCCGGCCTGACGGTGCGCAGCCACAACGACGGCACCTTCTCCGTCGAAGGCGAGCATCCCAAGGCGGCGGCGCTGGAGGCCGCGATCAGCGAGGATTTCGAGACGCGCAACGCGCTGATCGGCGCCCACACAGCGGCGACCCTGAACCGCATCGGTGAGGCCATGAGCCGTGCGATGCAGGCCGCCGACGCCAATCCGGCGCAGGCGGACAACTACTATGCCTGGGTTGCCAATGTCGCTCGCGAGACCTCGTCGATGGACTTTCGCTTCGGCTTCGGGGCCGACGGTTTCGCGGGGGCCTTCGTTGCCTCTGACGGACGTCAGATCGCGGTCACCGAAGGCCTGACCCTGCCCGGCTAGGCTTGAGTTTCCCTTCCGACTTGCGGAGCGGGCCATCGGCTGCCTCTATTACGCCCTCGCCACCTGAGAGGGACGGGTTATGCGGGCAGTCTTCGCCGCCCTGGCGCTGATCGTCGTCGTTGCCGGATCGCCGCGTGCCGAGGGGCTCGAAGAGGTCATCCGGCTGCACGAGGCCGGCGACTATCTGGCCGCCGCCGAGCGGGGGCGCGAGCTCGACACTGCCGAGGCGCTGGCCCGCGCCGCCAACGCGCTGGCCATTCACGGCTATTTCATCGCCCCGCCGGGGGAGCGGGCCGGATTCTTCCGCCAGGCCCACGGCCTGGCGGAGCGCGCGCGCGAGCAGGCCGAGGCGGCCGGCGTGGCCGACAAGCGCTTGCTCGGCTACATCGCCTTCCAGGAGGGCCAGGCGCTCGGCCGGCTCGCCGAGGTGCTGCCGATGGACGAGCGGCTCGACTACGCCGACCCGGTGCACGAGGCCTTCGAGGCGGCGCTCGCACTCGATGCCGAGCGCTGGGAGGCGCACGTTGGCCTGGCGCGCTGGCATGCCCAGTCCATGCTGGTCGCCGACGACGAGGCGGGAGGCATCGGCGCCTTCTTCGCCAACGTCTTCGTGGGCGCGAGCTACGAGGAGGCCGAGGTCCATCGCGCCGCCGCGGTGGCGATCGAGAAATCCCAACCGGAGCGGAAGGCCGCCTGGTTCGAGTCGGCCGAGATCCGCCTGCTGATCGACCCGGAGGAGAACCGTACGGCGGCCAAGGCGGAGCTCGAGCGTTCCCTCGCGATCGCGCCGAGCAATGCCCTGACCCGAACGCTCGACGGCTTGGCCGGGGCCTGCCTGGAGGACATCTCGGCCTGCAATGCGCGCATCCGCGCCCGCTTGCTGGAGTAGGCGGCCTTGATCCTGCCGCCGCGAACCGCCCTATATTGCTGCACAGATTGCCATACCAAGGACTTGGAATGACCGACTCGGACGCCGCCACACTCCTCGATGACCTGATCAAGAAGGCCAAGGCAGCCGGCGCCGATGCGGCCGATGCGCTGCTGGTCGAAGAGGTCGCGCTGTCCCACGCCCAGCGCCTGGGCGCCTTGGAGCGCCTGGAGCGCGAGGAAAGCCGCGATCTCGGCCTGCGCGTCCTGATCGGCCACCGCCAGGCCATCGTCTCCTCGACCGACACCGCGCCCGAAGCGCTCGACGCCCTGGTCGAGCGGGTCGTCGCCATGGCCCGCAGCGTGCCGGAGGACGACTTCTGCGGTCTCGCCGCGCCGGAGCAGCTCGCCCGTGAGCTGCCGGCGCTCGACATCTACGAGGACGAGGAGCCGGCCCCCGAACTGCTGATCGAGCGGGCCAAGGCCTGCGAGGATGCCGCGCGCGCCGTCCCCGGCATCACCAACTCCGAAGGCGCCGAGGCGGGCTGGGGCCAGGCCCGGGTCACGCTCGCCGCCTCCAACGGCTTTCGCGGCGGCTACGCCCTCTCGCACCATTCCATCGGCGTCTCGGTGGTCGCCGGCGAAGGCCTCAACATGGAGCGCGATTACGAGTTCTGCACCAAGGTGCACAGCGCCGATCTGGAGGCCCCGGAAGAGATCGGCCGGCGCGCCGCCGAGAAGGCGGTCAAGCGCCTGGGCGCGCGCAAGGCCGGCACGGGCAAGGTGCCCGTGGTCTTCGACCCGCGCATCGCCGGCAGCCTGCTGCGCCATCTCGCGAGCGCGATCAACGGCAGCGCCGTCGCCCGCGACACCAGCTTCCTGAAGGACAAAATGGGCGAGCCGGTCTTCGCCCCGGGCATCACCATCGTCGACGATCCGCACCGCCCGCGCGGCCTGCGCTCCAAGCCCTTCGACGGCGAGGGCGTGGCCAACCGGCGCCGCGACGTGATCGAGGACGGCCGGCTGACCACCTGGATCCTCGACCTGCGCTCCGCCCGCCAGCTCGGCCTCGAGACCACCGGACACGCTGCGCGCGGCACAGCCTCGCCGCCGGGGCCGGCAACCACGAACTTCTATCTCGAGCCGGGCGCGCAAAGCCCGCAGGACCTGATCGGCGAGATCCAGGAGGGGCTCTACGTCACCGAGATGATGGGCATGGGCGTGAACGGGGTGACCGGCGACTACAGCCGGGGCGCGGCCGGCTTCTGGATCGAGCGCGGCGAGCTCGCCTATCCGGTGAGCGAAGTCACCGTGGCCGGCAATCTCAAGGACATGTTCATGGCGCTAACGCCGGCCGATGACCTGGAGTTCCGCTACGGCGTCGACGCGCCGACGATCCGCGTCGAGGGCACGACGGTGGCCGGCGGCGCCTAGTCCCGCACTCATGGCCTTCGAGGAAGACGGCCTGCACGCGCTGCCGGCCGGCAAGCTCGCCTCGGTCGTCACCTATCTCGAGATGACCGAAAGGCCCGCGCCGCGCGACTTGCCGCCGCGCTCAGACCTCTCGTTGCGGCGCGTGCATCGACCTGAATTAGCCTGGTATCGCCGCCTCTACCATGCCGTCGGAGCCGACTGGCTGTGGTTCAGCCGGCTTGAGCTCGAAGAGGCGGCGCTTGCTGGGATCATCGGCGATCCGGCGGTCGAGCTTTACGCGCTTGAGCACGAAGGCGCCGAC
>JAKSDN010000183.1 GCA_022360075.1 Kiloniellales bacterium
CGGCAGGCCCGGCCGGCGCCGTCGCGGAAGGTCAGCATGGGCTGCACGCCCTCGGGCGAGGCGCTGCCGCTGGGCAGAGCCTCCAGCGCCGCATGCAGCGGCCCGTCGAGCGGCGCATCGCCGAGCGCGGCGATAACCCGCTCGCCCGGCTCGCTGAAGAAACCGCCGATGCTAACCCCGATGACCAGCGCGACGCTGGCGGCGATGGCCGTCGGCAGCCAGGCCCTGGCCGTGCGGCGCGGGCGGAGGACCGCGACCTTGCCGGGCTCGCCGCCCGGCTCGCCATGGATCGCCGCCTCGATCGCCGCCGGCATGGGCTCCTCGGCGGGCACGTCGAAGGCCTCGCGCAGCAAGGCGTTGGACCGCTCGATCCGATCGGCGTAGGCCTTGGCCTCCGGATCGCTCTCGATCGCCCGGCGCAGCGCCTCGGCCTCCTGCTCGTCCTCGATGGAACCGTCGATCAGCGCCGCGATCTTCTCCTCGCTCCAGTCCCGGCTCATGGCGCGCTCTCCGCGACCAGGGGCAGCAGGCGGGCGCGGGCGCGGGCGAGGCGGCTCATGATCGTGCCGATCGGCGTCTCCAGGATCGCCGCCGCCTCCTTGTAGGAGTAGCCCTCGATGGCGACCAGCGCCATCACCGCGCGCTGCTCCTCGGGCAGCGCCGCGATCGCCGCGCGCACGCGGGCTAGCAGCATGCGCTGCTCGTTCTGCCTGGCCCCGCGGCCGTCGTCCGAATAGCGCTCGAGCAGCTCCGGGTCCGACGGCTCGGCCGCCCGCTTGCGGCGGCGCACGGCGTCGATGTGGCTGGTCTGGATGATGCGGAACATCCAGCTATCGAGCCGGGTACCGGGCTGGTACTGATCGAGCCGGCTCAGCGCCTTTACACAGGCTGTCTGCACCAGATCGTCTCCTTCCTCACGGTTCCCGCAGATCGCGTAGGCAAAGCGCCTGAGACGTGGGACCAGGGCGGCGATTTCGCCCTTTATGTCGTCGGTCATGCTCGATCCACGGCTGCTGAAATCGTGAGAAGAACGCGCCTTCCGGCGATTTATTCCCTATATGGCGGAATATTCTCGCGAATGAGCCGTTGTGACCGGCAAAAGCCGCGTTTGCAAGGACCGCCGCTATGCGCCTCAGACTTGTCATCTTTCTGCTTTTCCTGGGCCTTGCCGTCCCGCCGGAGACGGCTCCGAGCGGCCTGCCCGTGCTTATCGCCAGTGCCGCCGCCGATGACGGCGATGGCGGGGACGGTGGCGATGGAGACGGCGGTGATGGCGGCGACGGCGATGGCGGAGACGGCGGCGACGGAGACGGTGGCGACGGCGGTGATGGGGGCGACGGCGGAGATGGCGGAGACGGAGGTGGAGACGGCGGCGGCGATGGCGGCGATGGTGGCGATGGCGGGGATGGCGACGGCGGTGATGGGGACGATGGCGACGACGGGGGCGATGACGGGGACGACGGCGGCAGCGACGGAGACGATGGAGACGACGGGGATGACGGCGACGACGGCGATGATGATGACGACGACGGTGAAGAGGACGATGACGACGACGAAGGCGACCTGGGCGATGTCGGCGAGGCGGTCGAAAGCGGCTTCGAGGACGTGATCGA
>JAKSDN010001276.1 GCA_022360075.1 Kiloniellales bacterium
CACGTGCTTGATGTTGAGATACTCCAAGAGGCCTTCGCGCCCGTGCTCGTAGCCGACGCCGCTCTGCTTGCGGCCGCCGTAGGGCGCGTTGATGATTCCAGCATCGACGTTGTTGATGGTGACGTTGCCGTAGTCGAGATGGCGGCTGAGGAAGCGCATCTCGTCCAGATGCTTGGTGTAGGCATAGGACGCCAGGCCGTAGGGCGTGTCGTTGGCCAGTTCGACGGCCTCGCGAAGGCTCCGGTAGGCGGCCACCCCGACCAAGGGGCCGAATGTCTCCTCGGTCATCACCTTCATGGCGTGGCTGCAGTCGGCGACAACGGTGGGACGAAAAAAGTAGCCCTTCGCGAACTTGGCGCCGCTCGGACGCTTGCCGCCGGCGACCAGCCGCGCGCCCTTGTCGAGGGCATCGGCGAGGTGCGCGCGCGTCTTGGCCAAGGGCTCCTCCGAGGCCATGGCGCCGAGATCGGCCGCCGGATTGTCGAGGCCGTTGCCGATGACCAGAGCGTCCGCCGCCGCGCCGAGCTTGGCGAGGAAGGCTTCGTAGACCGCCTCGGCGACGTAGATGCGGTTAATCGCGATGCAGATCTGCCCCATGTTACGGAACGCGCGCCGGGTCGCGCCCTTGACGGCCTCGTCGAGGTCGGCGTGCTCGGTGACGATCAGCGGGCAGTTGCCGCCCAGCTCCAGCGAGATCAGCTTGATGTCCTTGCAGGACTGCTGAATCTTCAGCCCAACTTCCGACGAGCCGGTGAAGGCGATCTTGTCGACCAGGGGGCTCTCCACCAGGACCTGGCCGACCCGGGACCCGGAGCCGGTGACCATGTTCAGCACCCCGCCGGGAACGCCCGCGTCATGGATACAACGGGCGATCTCCAAGGGGCTCAGCGGCGTCAGCTCGGGCGGCTTTACCACCATCGTGCAGCCTGCCGCCAGCCCTGCCGCCACCTTCCAGCCGATCAGCTCGGCCGGATAGTTCCAGGGCGAGATCGCAGCGACCACGCCGACCGGCTCGCGGACCACGAGGCTCTGATAGTCGTTGCTGTCGTTGGGGATGATCTCGCCGTGAACCCGCGTGGCCTCCTCGGCGTAGAACTGGAAGGTCTTGGCGAGCTTCTGGATCTCCCCGTAGGCCTCGTTGTAGGGCTTGCCCTGCTCGGCGGTCATGATCCGGGCGATCTTCTCGGCCCGCTCCTCGACCAGCCGCGCGACGTGCCTGAGCGCGTCCGCGCGCCGCGCCGGGGCAGCCTTCGACCAGGCGGGAAAGGCCCGCCGCGCGGCCTGCAGCGCCCGCTCGATCTCCGTGGCTGTGGCATGGGTGATCGCGCCGACCGCCTCGAGCGTCGCCGGATTGACAACGGCGGTCGTCTCGCCCTCGCCGTGGGCCCAGACGCCGTCGATGTAGATGGCCGAAGGGGTCATGCGGCGCTCTCCAGCTCCATATGGCACAGCGTGGCGCCGCTATCGGGATCGAAGACGTGGGCGCTCGCCATGTCCGGCAGGATCGCGACCGAATCGCCGTCACGCCACGGCGAGTTGCCGCCGTCGACGACTTTGAACTGGCCGCAAGCCGTCTGCACGGTGATCACGCAGCGCTCGCCGTGGAACTCATTGACCTGAACCCGGCCCGCGATCCCGCTTTCGCCCGCCGCACCGGCCCGGATGCCGGTCTGCTCCGGACGGAAGCCCAGGAGGTAGCTGCCGTTCGCCTCCAGCGCCCGGCCCCGCGCGCCCGGCAGCGACCCAGCCTCGCAGTGCGCCGTTCCCTGGCCGTCCAGGGTCACGGGCAGGAAGTTCATCGCCGGATCGCCGAGAAAGCCCGCCACGAACTGGTTGGCCGGGCGGTTCCAGAGGCTGTCGACGTCGCCGATCTGCTGAATCTCGGCGTGGTTCATGACGATGATGCGGTCGGCCAGCGCCACGGCCTCCTCCTGATCGTGGGTCACGTAGATGGTGGTGGCGCTGAGCTCGTCGTGAATGTGCCGAATGCGCACCCGTAGCTCGCTGCGCAGCCGATAGTCGAGATGCGACAGGGGCTCGTCGAGCAGCATGACGTTGGGGTCGCGGACCAGTGCGCGTGCCAGCGACACGCGCTGCGCTTGGCCGCCGGAGAGGCTCTGGGGCTTGCGCTCGAGTATGTCCTCGAGCTGGAAGGTCGCGGCGACCGTGCGCACCTTCAGGCCGATCTCGCGCGCGTCGAGGCCGCGCGAACGCAGCGGAAAGGCGAGGTTCTCGAAGACGGTGAGCGGCGCATAGAGCGCATAGGACTCGAAGGCCAAGGCGACGTTCCGCTCCTTGGGCCCCAGGTCGTTGACGACGCGGTCATCGAACAGGATCTCGCCGCGCGTTATGCTCTCGAGACCCGCGATCATCCGCATCGTCGAGCTCTTGCCGCAGCCGGAGGGACCGAGCAGCGCGATCAGCTCGCCGTCCTCGGCGCGAAAGCTGGCGTCGCGCACGGCTTCGACCACGCCACCGTAGATCTTCCAGACCGCTTTCAGTTCGAGCGCGCTCATGAGCCCTGCCCCAAGCGGGGAGCGCCACCGGCATCCAAGGCAAAGGTGGCATCGAACAGATGGCCGCGCGTGCCGTCGAGCGTCACCCAGACCTCGCTGTCGAACTTGACCGCCGCAGACTTCGCCGCGGTGCCGCCGAAGGTGGCCTTGTCGATCTCGAAATAGACCAGATCGCTCTCCGCGCCGCCC
>JAKSDN010001294.1 GCA_022360075.1 Kiloniellales bacterium
GCGGCGTTCGCCATGTTCTCGTCCACCACCTCGCTGACGCCGAAGGCGGCGAGTGACGGCTCCAGGTTGAGCGCCTCGCCGACATCGCGTGCCAGCGCCGCCGCGGCCTTGTCGCCGGCCAGCCGCATGCGGCCGCCGGCAAAGCTGTCGGGATCAATACGGCCCAGCGCCACGTCGGCGTCGGTCACGGTCGGCCGCTCGCCGCCGTGGTCGTAACACGCCGGGCCCGGCTCCGAGCCCGCGCTTTCCGGTCCGACATTGATGCGCTGCAGGGCGTCGACCTGGGCGATGGAGCCGCCGCCGGCGCCGATCTCGACCATCTCGATCACCGGAATTCGCAGCGGCAGGCCGCTGCCCTTGGTGAAGCGGTAGATGCGGTCGACCTCGAAGGTGCGCGAGGCCTGCGGCTTGCCGTCGTCGATCAGGCAGATCTTCGCCGTGGTGCCGCCCATGTCGTAGGACAGCACCTGATCGAGCCCGCACTCCGCGGCGATGTGGCTGGCCAGGATGGCGCCGCCCGCCGGGCCCGACTCGACCAGGCGGATCGGAAAGCGCACCGCGGCCTCGAAGCTCGTCAGGCCGCCGCCCGAGGTCATCAGCAGGAAGGGGCAGGAGAAGCCCCGGCCGCGCAGCTCGCGCTCCAGGTTGGTCAGGTAGCGCGCCATCAGCGGCTGGATGTAGGCGTTCGCGCAGGTCGTCGACTGGCGCTCGTACTCGCGGATCTCCGGGCAGACCTCCGACGACAGGGAGATCGGCAGATCGGGATGGGCCGTGGCCAGGATCTCTGCCACGCGGTGCTCGTGCTGCGGGTTGGCGTAGGCGTGGATCAGGCCGATCGCCACGCTCTCGATGCCCGCCTCGGCGATCTGCGGCAGCAGCGCATCGACCGAGGCCTCGTCGAGAGGTCGCAGCACTTCGCCGCGGGCGTTCAGGCGCTCGCCCACTGGCCAGCGCAGGTGGCGCGGCACCAGGGGTGCCGGCCGGTCGATGTTGATGTCGTACTGCTCGAAACGGTTCTCGTAGGCCATCTCGACCGAATCGCGCAGCCCTTCGGTCACGATCAGCGCCGTCTTGGCGCCCTTGCGCTCGATCAGGGCGTTGGTGGCGAGGGTCGTGCCGTGGATGATGAGGGCGACTCGCTCCGGCGTCAGCGCGGCTTCGCCTAGCACCTTGTCGATGCCAGCCAGGACGCCGGCCTCGGGGCTGGCCGGCGTGGTCAGGACCTTGGTCGTCACGAAGTCGCCGTCGACCTCGAGGGCGACGTCGGTAAAGGTACCGCCGATATCGACGGCCAGTCTGGCCGGAGAGCCCGTCACTGCCACCTGCACTCGCTGTTCACTGGTTGGGGGCCTTGAGAAGGAACCTGCCGAGGCGCAGACTCCCATGCGCAGGTGCGAGCCTAGAGGACTCACGCTCCGCCCTGCAAGGCGCAGCTGGCGTTGGGCCGGGATAGCACGCACAGAACCGTCGTAGATTCCTTGAGGGCAGGCCGAAGGCTTCACCCTCTCGTCCCGATGGCTTGCTGGAGAAATAGGTTTGAGAAAGCCTTCTAAGACTCTGATGATGCGTCTTTTGTTTTTGCCGCCGGTGGCAATCGGCGTAGCTGTGCTGGCCTTTGCCCTGGCTGGTCGCGAGGGGCCGCGGCAGGCCGAGCCGACGGAGGTAGCCCGGCCGGTGCGCGTCATCGAGGTGGTCCCGGCCGACTTCGTGCCCCGGGCCCTGGGTTACGGCCATGTCGAGCCGGGCACCGTCTGGGAGGCGGTGGCCGAGGTCTCGGGCAAGATCGTTGAGCGTCATCCGGAACTCGAGCGCGGCCAGGTCATGCCCGCGGAGAAAGTCCTCCTGCGCATCGATCCAACCGACTACGAGTTGGCTCTGGCCCGGGTGGAGTCAGACCGGCAGAGCGTCGAGGCACAGCTCGCGGAGCTTGCCGTGCGCGAGAGCAACACGCGCTCTTCCCTGGAGATCGAGCGCCGCGCGCAGGACCTGGAGAGCGAGGACTTGGAGCGGCAGAGGGCCTTGCTGAAGCGCGGCAATGCGAGCCAGGCGGCCGTGGACCAGGCCGAGACCGCGCTCCTGTCGCAGCGCCAGCGGGTTCAGGAGCTGGAGAACGAGCTCAAACGCATCCCGGCCGAACGCCGCGTGCTCGAGGCCAACCTGGCTGTGATCGACGTGCAGCTCCGCGAGGCCCGGCGCGACCTCGAGCGCACGACGATTCGCCTGCCCTTCGATGCCCGAATCGCCGAGGTGAAGGTCGAGGCGGCGCAGTTCGTCTCGGTCGGGGAGGAGATGATCGTCGCCGATTCGATCGATGTCGCGGAGGTCGTCGCCCAAGTCCCGATCGATCACCTGCGGCGCCTGATTCCGCCGGATGCCGATCTAACGTCCCTCTCGGCCGACGAGCTGTCGCAGCTCCCCCGGCGCTTCGGGCTTTCGGCCGAGGTGCGTCTGAAGAGCGGCGGATTCGAGGCGCGCTGGGAGGGCCGCTTGGACCGCGGCTCGGACACCGTCGATCCGGAGACCCGCACCGTGGGCATGATCGTCGCGGTCGACGAGCCCTATCGCAAGGTCCTGCCCGGCAAGCGCCCGCCGCTGACCAAGAACATGTACGTGGAAGTCGAGCTGAGGGCGTCTGTGCAGCCCGGCCGCATCGTGGTACCGCGGGTCGCCACGCACCGCGGCGCCGACGGCGACGGCCTGGTCTATCTGGTCGACGGCGAGAACCGCCTTGAGCAGCGCAGCGTGACGCTGGGCGCGGTTCAGGGCGATTTCGTCGTCGTCGAGACTGGCCTTCACGGTGGCGAGCGGCTGCTGGTCTCCGACGTGATCCCGGCCATTGAGGGTATGCTGCTGGCGCCGACGCGCGACGAGACCCTCGAGACGCGTTTGATCGCTCAGGCGAGCGGTGCGGAGACCCTGCGGTGACCCGTTTCTTCGCGGCGCATCCCACCGGCGCCAATCTGCTCATGATCCTGCTCTTGGTCGCCGGCGCCGTGAGCCTGCCCCAGCTCCAGCGCGAGACCTTTCCAGACTTCTCGATCGACGCGGTGCAGGTCGACGTGGTCTATCCCGGCGCCACGGCCGAGGAGGTCGAGGAGGCGATCTGCCAGCGGATCGAGGACGCGGTCGACGGTCTGACCGACCTCGACGAGGCGCGCTGCAGTGCCAGGGAGAACCTGGGCAGCGCGACGCTCGATATGCGCGACGACGGCGACCTCAACCGCTTCGTGACCGAGGTCAAGGCCGAGATCGACGCGATCGACAACTTCCCCGACCTGGCCGAAGACCCGGTGATCCGCCAGATCAATCTGACCGACCGGGTCGTCTCGATCGCCGTCACCGGGCCGATGTCCGAGCCGGACCTCAAGGTCTACGCCGAGAACCTGAAGGACCGGCTGACCCGCGACAGCGAGATCAATCTGGTCGAGCTTCAGGGCTTCTCCGAGCGGCAGATCCGCATCGAGCTCGACGCCGTCGCGCTGCGGCAGTTCGGGCTCAGCGTCTCTGACATCGCGAACATCGTCGAGCGCCAGAGTGTCGATCTGCCCTCCGGCATCATCGAGACGACGGAGCGCGACATCCTGGTGCGCTTCGACGACGAGCGGAGGAGCCCGCTCGCCTTCGAGGACCTGGTCGTGATCGCCGGCGGGACCGGTGCTGAGCTTAGGCTCGGTCAGATCGCCCGCATCACCGACCGCTTCGAGTTCGTCGAGGATCGCGTGTCGTTCAACGGCACCCGTGCGGCCCTGCTCCAGGTCAGCAAGACCAAGGAGCAGGACGCGCTCGACGTGCTCGACGCGGTCCAGCGCTTCGTCGAGACCGAGCAGCGCCGCGCGCCGCCCGCCGTGACCCTGGCGCTCACCCGCGACGTCTCCTCGATCGTGCGCGACCGCTTGGACATGCTGGTCGACAACGGGCTCCAGGGCCTGCTGCTGGTCTTTCTGGTGATGTGGCTGTTCTTCTCGCTGCGCCTGTCGTTCTGGGTCGTGATGGGCCTGCCGGTCTCGTTCCTCGGCTCGATCCTGGTGCTCACCCTGATCGATTACTCGATCAACATGCTGACCATGGTCGGCCTGCTGATCGCCATCGGCCTGATCATGGACGACTCCATCGTCATCGCCGAGAACATTGCCAGCCAGCGCCAGCGCGGCAAGAAGGCGCTCGAGGCTGCCGTCGCAGGCACGCGCCAGGTCGCCATGGGCGTGATCTCCTCTTTCGTGACCTCGGCCTGCGTGTTCCTGCCGCTCGCCTTCCTGGAGGGCGACATCGGCAAGGTCCTCAAGGTCGTGCCGGTCGTGCTGATCGTCACGCTCGCGGTGAGCCTGATCGAGGCCTTCCTGATCCTGCCCCATCACCTCTCCCACGCACAGACGGCGGCTCAGGCGCGCGGCTTCCGCCGGCGTTTCGAAGATGGCTTCGCCCGCTTTCGCGAGCGTGTCGTCGGCCGCCTGGTCGATCTCTCGGTGCGCTGGCGCTACCTGGCGGCGGGCCTGGTCGTGATGCTGTTTCTCGCCTCGATCGCCATGCTGGCGGGCGGCGTTCTCAAGTTCCGCGCCTTTCCCGAGCTCGACGGTGACGTGATCGAGGCGCGTCTCCTGCTGCCCCAGGGCACGCCGCTCGCCCGCACCGAGGCCGCGGTCGAGCGCATCACCCAGGCCCTGGCGCGGGTCGATGCCGCCTTCACGCCCGAGCAGCCGGACGGCCGCGCTTTGGTGCGCAATGTGCTGATCCAATACAACAAGAATGCCGATTCCTTCGAGACCGGCCCCCACCTGGCGACCGTCACCGCGGATCTGCTGTCCGGCGAGCTGCGCGAGGGTCGGATCGACGACTTTCTGAGCCTTTGGCGCCGCGAGGTCGGCGAGATCCCCGACGTGCTCTCGCTTACCTTCAAGGAGCCGCAGTTCGGCCCGGCCGGCCAGCCGATCGAGATTCGCCTCCAAGGCCCCGACCTGATCGACCTGAAGCAGGCCTCGCGCGCGCTGCTCGCCTGGCTCGGCCGCTATGACGGCGTCGTCGATCTGAACGACGATCTGCGCCCCGGCAAGCCGGAGTTCCGGCTGCATTTGCGTGACGGCGCGACCGCGCTCGGCCTCGACGCGGCGACCGTCGCCTCGCAACTGCGCGCGGCCTATCACGGCGACACCGCCGACGAGATCCAGGTCGGCGCGGAGAGCTTCGAGATCGACGTTCAGCATGCCGTCGCCGATCAGGACTCCCTGGCCGACCTCGACCACTTCGCCATCAGCCTGCCCAACGGCCAGCAGGTGCCGCTCTCGGCAGTGGCGCGGATCGAGACGGGCCGCGGCTTCAGCCGGATCGCCCGCATCGACGGCGAGCGCACCGTGACCATCCGCGGCGACCTCGACGGCCAGATCGCCAACTTGAACGAGATCCTCGCCGACACGGACGCGCGCTTCATGCCGACGCTCGGCGAGCGCTTTCCCGACGTGCGGGTCGGCCTGGAAGGCGAGGCGGCCGAGCAGGCCGAAACGCAAGCCTCGCTCGGCCGCGGCTTCCTGATCGGACTGCTCGGCGTCTTCATCCTGCTGAGCTTTCAGTTCCGCAGCTACGTCGAGCCGGTGATCGTCATGGTGGCGATCCCGCTCGCCCTGATCGGCGTGATCTGGGGGCACCTGCTGCTCGGCCTCGACCTCACCATGCCGAGCATGCTCGGCTTCGCCTCGCTCGCCGGCATCGTGGTCAACGACTCGATCCTGCTGGTGCTCTTCGTGAAGCTGCGCGCCGCCGAAGGCGGCGAGATCGTCGATGCGGCGCGACAGGCGAGCCGCGACCGCTTCCGCCCCGTCCTGCTGACCTCGCTCACGACCATCGCCGGGCTGCTGCCGCTGCTTTTCGAGCGCAGCCTGCAGGCCCAGGTGCTGGTCCCCTTGGTCGCCTCTCTGGCCTTCGGCCTGCTGGCCTCGACCCTGCTCGTTCTTTTCGTCCTGCCCGCGCTCTACGCGATCCTGCACGACTTCGGCCTGACCAGCCTCTCGCGCGAGGCGCTTACGCCAACGGAAGAGACGGCGGCTGCGGAGTAGAGGCGAGCTCCGCCACCAATCGGGCGGAAAGGAACCTGATCCGCAGGTCGCGCTTCACCCCGCCCCACCATAGATCGTCCGCCCGTCGACCACCGTGCGCAGCACCTCGCCCTGCACGGGGTGCCCTTCGAAGGGCGAGTTCTTCGACTTGCTGTGGAAGTTGTCCGGGTCTAGCCGGCGCGCCTTGTCGGGGTCGAAGAGGATCATGTCCGCGGGCGCGCCCTTGCTCAGCCGCCCGGCCTCGAGGCCGAGGATCTCGGCGGGGCCCAGCGTCAGCCGTCGGAGCAGGCCGAGGAGGTCGAGCTGGCGGTTGTGCGTCAGGGTCAGAGACAGCGGCAGGAGGGTCTCCAGGCCGACGATGCCGAAGTCGGCGTGAGCGAAGGGTAGGCGCTTGGTGTCGGCGTCGTGCGGGCTGTGGTCTGAGGTGACCGCGTCGATCGTACCGTCGGCGACGGCCTCGGCGATCGCCCGGCGATCGTCCTCGCTGCGCAGGGGCGGCGAGACCTTGGCGAAGGTCCGATAGTCGCCGACCGCGTTCTCGTTCAGGATGAAGTAGTGCGGCGCGGTATCGCAGGTCACCGGCAGACCGCGCGCCTTGGCCCGGCGGATCACCTCCACCGACTCGGCGGTCGAGATGTGCGCTGCGTGATAGCGCCCGCCGGTCAGCTCGACCAGGCGGATGTCGCGCTCCAGCATGATGACCTCGGCGGCAATCGGGATGCCGGTGAGCCCGAGCCGGGTGGCGAGCTCGCCCGCATTCATCTCGCCTTCGGCCAGGCTCGGCTCCTCGGGATGCTGCATGATGATCTGGTCGAAGGTGCGCGCGTAGGCCAGCGCCCGCGCCATCACCTGGGCATCGGCGACCGCCTTGGTGCCGTCGGTGAAGCCGAGCGCGCCGAAGTCGGTCAAGAGGCCGAACTCGGTCAGCTCCTTGCCTTCGAGGCGCCGGGTCACGGAGCCGTAGGTGTAGACCTTGACCAGCTTGACCTCGCGCGCCCGGCGGGCGACGAACTCGACGCCGGCCACGTCGTCGACCACGGGATCGGTGTCGGGCAGGGCGGTCATGGCCGTCACACCGCCCGCCGCCGCGGCCAGGCTGCCGCTCGCGATGGTCTCCTTGTGCTCCTCGCCCGGCTCGCGCAGCGCCACGCGCAGGTCGATCAGGCCCGGCGCCAGGCAGCGCCCGCCGCAGTCGACGACCTCGATGCCCTCCGGCAGGCCCTCGGCGAACAGGCGCGGCCCAAGGTCGGCGATGCGCGGCCCTTCGGTGAGCAAGGCGCCGGGCGCATCCAAACCGCTTTCGGGGTCGAGCAGGCGGGCATTGATGTAGGCAACCCTAGCGTTGCCGTTGGTCGCCCGGCTCATTGGGCGGCGCTTCCGGCACCCGCAACGGCCGGCGCGTTGCGTTGCAGAACCCGGGTCAGGGCGTCGAGGCAGGCCATGCGCACGGCCACGCCCATCTCGACCTGCTCTCGGATCAGCGAGCGGTCGATGTCGTCGGCCACCTCGCTGTCGATCTCTACGCCGCGGTTCATCGGCCCGGGGTGCATGATCAGGGCGTCGGGCTTGGCCGCCTTCAGTTTCTCGTAATCGAGACCGAAAAAGCGGAAGTACTCGCGGATCGAGGGCACGAAGCTGCCCTGCATGCGCTCGGTCTGCAGGCGCAGCATCATCACGATATCGCAGTCCTCGAGACCCTGGCGCATGTCGTGGAAGGCCTCGACGCCGAGGCGCTCGATGTCGGGTGGCAGCAGGGTCGGCGGGGCGATCACGCGGACGGTCGCCCCCATGGTGGTCAGCAGATGCAAGTTCGAGCGGGCCACACGGCTGTGCAGGATATCGCCGCAGATCGCCACCCGCAGGCCCGCCAAGCGGCCGCAGCGGCGCCGGATCGTCAGCGCGTCGAGCAGGGCTTGCGTGGGATGCTCGTGGCTGCCGTCGCCGGCATTGATGACCGAGCCGTTGACTTTCTCCGACAACAGCTTGACCGCGCCCGAGTCCGGATGGCGCACGATCAGCACGTCCGGCAGCATGGCGTTCAGCGTCATAGCGGTGTCGATCAGGGTTTCGCCCTTTTTGATCGACGACCAGGAGACCGACATGTTGATGGTGTCCGCGCCGAGCCGCTTGCCGGCCAGCTCGAAGGAGGTGCGGGTGCGCGTCGAGCTTTCGAAGAAGAGGTTGATGACCGTGCGGCCGCGCAGCACGTCCTTCTTGCTCAGGCCCTGCCGGTTCACCTCGACGTAGCTTTCGGAGAGGTCGAGCAGGAAGCTGATCTCGGCCGGCGACAGCCCTTCGATGCCGAGCAGATGCCGGTGCGGAAAGCCTAGGTGGGTGACGGTGTCGGGGGAGACGGTCATTAAAGCGGCACTATGTCAGCCGGCGGGGCGAGTCGCAAGCTGGTGATGGTAATCGTAGGGTGGAATAGCGAAGCGTATTCCGCCGGATGTCTGGGCCGCGGCCCCGAAGGAGGTTTCGTAGACGATTTGCTGGGGCATATGGTTGCATTCGGCGCAATACGCTGACGCTATTGCGCCCTACGCAGGGTGCGGGGATTAGGGCTCAGAGCCTGACAGAGCGGAAATTCGAAGCGTATTCCACCAAATGTCTGCCTCGGGCAAAATCTCCAGGAAACTCACCGCCGGAAAGAACCACATGCCGGACTACCGCCGCTACCGTGTTCCGGGCGGCTGCTTCTTCTTCACCGTCAATCTGCTGGAGCGGCACGGAAACGACCTCCTGACACGGCGGATCGATTTGTTGCGCGACTCGGTGCGCCGCGCCCGCCGGAGCCGGCCCTTCACGATCGACGGCTGGGTCGTGCTGCCGAACCACCTGCATTGCATTTGGACTCTGCCGCCAGGAGACGACGACAACGCCGTCCGATGGCGGTTGATCAAGGCGGCGTTCTCGAGAGGTATCCCGGCCACCGAGCGACGCTCGGCGGTACGCCGGCGCCGCGGAGAGCGCGGTATCTGGCAGCGACGCTTCTGGGAGCATGCGATTCGCGATGATGCGGACTACGCCCGGCACATGGACTACATCCATTTCAACCCTGTGAAACATGGCTATGTGGACAGTGTTTCCGATTGGCCCTACTCGACCTTCAAGGCCTGTGTCCGGCGTGGGCTCTATCCCAGGAGCTGGGCTGGCGACCCGGACGATGATCTCGAGGTCGGTGAGCCTAGTTTCTGATCCGCAAATGCCGTCGTAGGGCGCAATAGCGTCAGCGTATTGCGCCGGATGGCTTAGATCCGCCAGAAACATCCGGCGGATTACGCTTCGCTAATCCGCCCTACGGAAAGGAGAAGGGTTAGGTAGGACGGGCCTGCGCCCGAAACTTGCCGAACAGCAGCCAGAAGGCGATCGACATGTTGACCAGGTTCCAGGCGATGCCGTTGAGGAAGGCCGCCTGGTAGGAGCCCGTGAGATCGAAGATCTCGCCCGACATCCAGCCGCCGATGGCCATGCCGACGACGCTCGCCATGAGCACGAGGCTGACCCGCGCGCCGGCCTCGCGGGCCGGGAAGTACTCGCGCACGATGATGGCATAGCTCGGCACGATCCCGCCCTGGGACAGCCCGAACAGCGCGGAGACGACGTAGAGCGAGGTCAGCCCGTCGAACGGCAGGTAAAACAGGAGCGCCAGGCATTGCAGGCTGGAGCCGAGGATCAGCGTGCCGACGCCGCCGATGCGGTCGGCGATCAGGCCCGAGACCAGCCGGCTGACCACGCCGAGCCCGAGCATCAGCGACAGCATCTCGGCCCCGCGCGCCACGCCATAGCCGAGGTCGCCGCAGTAGGCGACGATGTGGACCTGCGGCATGGCCATGGCGAAGCAGCAGCTCAGGGCCGCGAGCACGAGCAGGACCTGGAGCATGGGTTTTGGCAGGCCCGCGCTGCCTTGCGCCGCCGCCACGGAGCCGGGGCCCTCGCGCTCCGTGAGGCGCGCGCGGCGGCGCAGAAAAAGGGACAGCGGCAGGATGGTCGCGACACAGAAGATCCCCACCGCCATGTGGGTCTGGCGCCAGCCGACGGTCTCGATGCCGAATTGCAACAGCGGCGGCCAGATCGTGCCGGCCAGGTAGTTGCCGCTGGCCACGATGCCCACGGCAAGCCCGCGTCGCCGCTCGAACCAGAGCGAGACGTCGGCCACCAGCGGCCCGAAAGTCGCCGAGGCGCCGAGCAGCCCGATCAGCAGCGCCTGGGCCAGCACGAACATCCAATAGCTCGGTGCCAGCGCCGCCGCGATGTAGCCGGCCCCGAGCGCGAGCGCACCGAGGGCAAGCGGCACGGCAATGCCCAAGCGGTCGGCCAGGCGTCCCAACATCAGCCCACCGATGGCAAAGCCGATCGTAGTCGCGGTGTAGGGCAGGGAAGCGCCGCTGCGATCGACCCCGAACTCCGCCTCGATCGTCGGCAGCACGACCACGACCGACCAGAGCCCGACCCCGCCGATCGTGCTCACCGCCAAGGA
>JAKSDN010001019.1 GCA_022360075.1 Kiloniellales bacterium
AACGCCCAGTGCGCTAGCGACGTGGTCCATCGACGTCGCATGGTATCCGCGTTTGCGGAACTCCTGCGCCGCTTTGGCCACCACCGCTTCTCGCTTGCGCTGGTGAACCTCTTCCTTGCTCAACGCTACATCCGTCCATGCGGCCATTTCAGCTCCGTTTCAATTGCCGCGGCAGCAAACGCACAGTGTGGCATACCTCTTCGGCTTGAATCTAGCGGACCGGACAGTCACTGGGATACTCCCCGATCACAGCGCAACGCCCCCTCGGCTCTCACACGTCCCTGCGGCCGAGGATTGTGATAAGAGCAACGGCTTCCTCATTTCTGTAGAACCCGCCCCCGTTCTCGGCCAGCGCGAAGCGCGCGTCCTCCACCTGACGGGGGCCAGCCTCTCCACGAAGTTGGGTCACGAGTTCATGGATTTGAGCCAATCCTGTCGCGCCGATCGGATGGCCCCGACACTCCAGGCCACCGGATGGATTGATGGGCATCGAACCTCCCAAGGACGTCTCGCCCTTCTCCGCCATGAAGCCACCAGAGCCATACTCGAAGAAGCCCATATGCTCGGATTGCTGGACTTCGGCAAAGGCACTCGCATCATGAACCTCCGCGACCGAAATGTCTTTCGGGCCGATCCCGGCCATGTCGTAAGCGCGGGTCGACGCGAGACGGCAAATCTGCTGGTCCAACTGTTCCGCTTGGCGATTCGTGCCACCACCCGCGACGGTCGCTAGGATCTCGACAGCACGGTTGGCGGAACCATTGACGAACCCCAACCTTCGCACCCCGTCTTCATTGCAAACGATCGCCGCGGCGGCGCCGTCGCTGATTGGTGCACACATGCCCAAGGTAAGCGGCCAACTGATCAGGCGCGAGTCGAGCACCTCCTCTACTGACATGGGCATTTGGTACTGGGCAAGCGGGTTCATAGTCGAGTGCTGATGGTTCTTTGACGCAACCGCCGCGAGATGCCGCTCGGTCGTGCCATAGGTTTTCATGTGGTATTTCGCCAAGTTGGCATAGACATCCATGAACAGGCTCCGCTTGTCGGCGGGGACGTTCTTCCCGTCGGGAATCGAGGCATCGCGCCCAAGATACTCGAGGCCATCAGCAGTCTCCTGTGCGGTCGTGACGTCCCACGCGCCTTCGAACACGGCGAACCCCTTGGCCTTGTCCCCCGTCATCTTTTCCGCCCCGACGGCAAGCGCGATGTCGGAAAGGCCAGCGCGAACGTGCGCATAGGCCAGGTTG
>JAKSDN010000746.1 GCA_022360075.1 Kiloniellales bacterium
ACGGCGTTCCTGAAGCAGCACGAAGGCTTCAAGTGGCGGCCGAAGTCCATCGCGCCCGAGCGCAGCGCCATCCTGTTCGATCGTGCGTCGGGGCGCGTCAAGCTCGCGGTCGAACTTCCGCTGCCGACGGATGAGGATGAGGCCGAGATCGCGATTTAGCGATTCGCCGTTTCATAGCCCCGCGTTGATCACCGGCTCGATCCGCTCCATGGCCCAGTCGATGTCGTCCTGGGTGACGATCAGGGGCGGGGCGAAGCGGATCGTGTTGACGTGAGTCTCCTTGCAGAGGATGCCGGCTTGCTTGAGCTGCTCGCAGTATCGCCGCGCGCCACCGGCCTCCTTCTCGAACTCGACGGCCACCATCAGGCCGCGGCCGCGGATCTCCTTGATCGCGTTGTTGCGCAGTGACTTGAGCGCGTCGAGAAAGTAGGCGCCCATGCGCGCCGAGTTCTCGATCATGCCCTCCTCGACCAGGACTTTCAGCGCGGCGCGGGCCACCGCGCAGGCGAGCGGGTTGCCGCCGAAGGTGCTGCCGTGCTCGCCCGGCCGCAGCACGCCCAGCACCTCCTTGTTCGAGAGCACCGCCGAGATCGGATAGTAGCCGCCGGACAACGCCTTGCCGATCAGCGTGAGGTCGGCCTCGATGTCTTCGTGCTCCTCGGCCAGCAGCTTGCCGGTGCGGCCGAGCCCGGTCTGGATCTCGTCGAGGATCAGCATCACGTTGTGGCGCGTGCAGATCTCGCGGATCTCACGCAGATAGCCGTCCGGCGGGATGATCACGCCGGCCTCGCCCTGGATCGGCTCGACCAGGAAGGCCACGGTGTTGGGCGTGATCGCCGCCTCGAGGGCCTTGGCGTCGCCGAAGGGAATCACCTTGAAGCCGGGCGCAAAGGGCCCGAAGTCGGCGCGCGCGGCCGGGTCGGTCGAGAAGCCGACGATGGTGATGGTGCGGCCGTGGAAGTTGTTGGCGCAGACGATGACCTCGGCCTTGCCCTTCTCCACGCCCTTGACCTGGTAGCCCCACTTGCGCACCGCCTTGACCGCGCTCTCCACCGCCTCGGCGCCGCTGTTCATGGGCAGCACCTTGCTCGTATTCGTGAGATCGCAGAGCTCCTGATAGAAGGGCGCGAGCTGGTCGTTGCGGAAGGCGCGCGAGGTCAGGCTCAGGCGGCCGGCCTGCTCGACCAGGGCCTCGCGGATCTTCGGGTGGCAGTGGCCCTGGTTGACCGCGGAATAGGCCGACAGGCAATCCATGTAGCGGGTGCCGTCGATATCCCAGACCCAAATGCCCTCGCCGCGTGCCAGCACGACGTCGATCGGCTTGTAGTTGTGCGCGCCGAGCGAGGCTTCGATGCCGAGGTAGTCGTCGAAGTCCAGGTCGTGGGCCGTATCGGCGTCGCTCATGTCGCATCTCCCAAGGGACGGCGTCGGGCCGCTCAGCGCGCGCCGCGCGGCGGCGTCCTATGGACAATCTGCTTGCCGAAGGCGCTGCCGACAAGGTCGACCATCAGCCGCGCCGTCTCGCCGCGCACGTCGAGGAAGGGATTGAGCTCGACCAG
>JAKSDN010000384.1 GCA_022360075.1 Kiloniellales bacterium
CTCGGTGATAATCACCTCTTCGCCCTTTCGCACTAAGTCGATCAGTTCCGAGAACTGTGCCTTCGCCTCATTCACAGTCACCGATTTGGGCAACGTCTCTTCCTCGTCTCCGCCCTACTCGACCAAATCACCCTACGCTCGGTTCTGTTCGTAGGTCTGCATGGCCCCCGGCATGAGGGCCTGGAGCTGGGCGATGCGGTTGGCGTCGGAGGGGTGGGTCGACATGAACTCCGGCGGCTTCTGGCCCTGCGAGGCGGCGGTCATGTTCTGCCAGAAGGCGACGGCCTGCTGGGGCGCGTAGCCGGCGCGGGCCATGTAGTCGACGCCGAGGCGGTCGGCCTCGTACTCGTGGGCCCGCGAATAAGGCAAGATCACGCCGTACTGCACGCCGGCGCCGAGCAGCCCGGCGATCTGGTTGGCGTAGGCGATGTTGCCGGCCTGCAGCGCCGCCGAGACCGCCTGCAGTCCGATTTGAGCGGCGGTGGCCGCGCCGATTCGCTGGGCGCCGTGCCGCGCGTTGATGTGGCCGACCTCGTGGCCCATGACCGTCGCGAGCTGGTCGTCGTTCTCGAACATGGGAAAGATTCCTTCGTAGAAGGCGACCTTGCCGCCCGGCACGGCGAAGGCGTTGACCTGCCGGCTCTTGAGGACCGCGAACTCCCAGTTCGGCTCACGGGTGTCGCTCGCCTCGACGACCCGCGCGCCGATGGTCTCGAGGCGGCGCTGCAGGGCGCTGTCGCTCGAGCGCGGCTCCTCCTTCAGGATCCGCTCCCAGGTCTCCAGGCCGAGCTGCCGCTCCTGCTGCGGCGAGACCAGCATCGCCGGTGCCGTGCCGAGCTGATCGGCGGTGCAGCCGACCAGGACCGTGCCGGAGACACCTACCAGCGAGACCAGCACGCGCCGGCGCGACGGGTCATCGGGCAAGCCCTGCGAGCCTTCGCGTTCCTTCATGACATCTCTCCTGCTGTCAGGCTTCGCCGTCGTCGGGCAGCTCGCGAAGCGCGGTTTTCAGGATTTTGCCATAGTTGTTCTTGGGAAGGCTTGCGACAAATCGGTAACCGCGCGGCCGCTTGAAACGAGCGATCCGGTCCAGACAGAGCGCGTCGAGTTCGGCCTCGGTCACCTCTTGCCCCTCGCGCACGACGACGAAGGCCGTCACCGCCTCCCCCCAGTCCGGATGCGGCCGACCGATCACCGCGCATTCCTGGATCGCCGGGTGACTCTGCAGCACCTCCTCGACTTCGCGCGGATAGATGTTCGCGCCGCCCGAGATGATCATATCCTTGGAGCGATCCTTGAGCGTCAGAAAGCCGTCCTCGTCGAGCACGCCCATGTCGCCCGTGTGCAGCCAGCCGCCGCGCAGGGTCTCGGCCGTCGCCGGGGGGTTCTGCCAATAGCCGGCCATCACCGAATCGCCGCGCACCAGGATCTCGCCCATCTCGCCGACCCCAACCGCCCGGCCGGTCTCGTCGGCGACGCGCAGCTCGACGACGGTCTGGGCCCGGCCGACGGAGGCAAGCCGCGCCTCGTAGCGTGGATGGCTGCGCGCCGCGTGCTCGGCCCGGGTCAGCGAGGTGATGGTCATCGGGCTCTCGCCCTGGCCGTAGATCTGCACGAAGACTTGGCCCAGGCGGGCCAAGGCCTGCTTGAGGTCGTCGACGTACATCGGCCCGCCGCCGTAGACGATGGTCTTGAGGTTCGCCGTGTCGGCCGCCCCGGCCGCCGGATGATCGATCAGGCGCTTGACCATGGTCGGCGCGAAGAAGGCGCCGACGCCGCGGTGGGCGTGGAGCAGCGCGAAGATCTCGGCCGGATCGAACTGTCCGCTCTCCGGCACTACGTGGCAGGCGCTGGCCGCGACATGGGGCAGGATATAGAGGCCCGAGCCGTGCGACATGGGCGCGGCATGCAGGATACAGTCGCCCGGCGCAATGGGGTCGACGTCGATGAAGTAGCTGAGCGTCATGGCCATCAGGTTGCGGTGGCTCAGCATCGCACCCTTGGGCCGCCCGGTCGTGCCGCTGGTGTAGAACAGCCAGGCGAGCTCGTCGCCGTCGCGCGGCAGCGGCGCCATCGGGTCGCATTCCAGAAGGCGGCGATGCTCGGCCGAGCCGATCTCGATCAGGGCCTTGCAATCGGCCAAGCCCGCGACCGTCTGGCTCAAGGCGTCGGATAGACCGGACGTGGCGAAGCAGAGCCGCGTGCCACTGTGCTCGAGCATGTAGCCGACCTCGGCCGGATGCAGCTTGGCGTTGATCGGCACGGCGGCGAGCCCGGCGTGCCAGCAGGCGAAGAGCAACTCGACATAGTCGGGGCAGTTGGCCATGAACAGCGCGACGCGCTCGCCCTCGTCCAGCGCGCAATGCGCACGAAGGCCGCCCGCCAGGCTGGCGACCCGTCCCGCCATCTCGCCATAGCGCAGCACCACGTCCGGGCCGCGCGCGCAGGCCGGCGCCTCGCGGTTGGAGCGTCCTGCCCGGATCAGAAGGTTCGCCAGGTTCATGTCTGCGGCCTCGCTGGTTCTTCCGCCCCGTCGGTCATCCGACGCCGGGTCGATCTTGCCGCTTCTTCGGGCGCCCCATCCTGAGCGGGATCAAACCACTCGCAAGCGCCGTCGACGGCATCGCCCGGCGGTGGAAGCGCAACCGCGCCAGGTCGCGCTGGAAAGCCCGGGGATAGCCGGTTATACCACCCCGTAGCACCAAGCATCGGGGTCGGCCATCACCCGACGGTCGGGCCCCTCGAACGGAAAGGTATCGACGTGACCTGGGCCAGAGAGAGAGCACGCGGCGCCCCACCCGCAACAAAGGGGGCGCTGGTAGCTCTGTCACTCTGCGCCGCCGTTCTTCTGAGCGCGGTCACCGCCCAGGCCCAGGACGTGATCTTCTTCCGCGTCGGCACCGGCGCCACGGCAGGCACCTACTTTCCCATCGGCGGCTTGATCGCGAGCGCCATCAGCAACCCTCCCGGCAGCCGGGAGTGCGAGCGCGGCGGCTCCTGCGGCGTGCCGGGCTTGATCGCGGTGGCGCAGTCGACCAGCGGCTCGGTCGCCAACGTGGAAGGCATCGCCTCGGGCACGCTGGAGTCGGGCCTCAGCCAGGCCGACATCGCCTATTGGGCCCATACCGGCACCGAGATCTACCGCAAGCGCGGCCAGGTGCCGAAGCTGCGCGCGATCGCGAACCTCTTTCCCGAGTCGGTTCACCTCGTGGTCAGCCGCGCCTCCGGCATCGAGAGCATCGCCGACCTGCGCGGCAAGCGGATCTCGATCGACCGGGAAGGCTCCGGCACGCGGGTCGATGCGCTTCTGATCCTGCACGCCTTCGGGGTGGCGCAGCAGGACTTCGAGGCCCACGCGCTGCCCGTCGGCCAGGCCGCCGATCTCCTGCGCGCCGGCGAGCTCGACGGCTTCTTCTTCGTCGCCGGCACGCCGGCCAATGCCATCGAGCAGTTGGCGGCCGAAAACCTGATCGCCCTGGTGCCGATCAACGGCCCCGCGGTCGACGATTTGCTGCTCGGCCATCCCTTCTTCGCGCGGGCCTCGATCTCTTCCGGCACCTACTTCAACATCCCCCAGACCGAGACCCTGTCGGTCGGCGCGCAGTGGCTGGTGTCAGCCGAGGTGTCGGAGGATCTGATCTACGAGGTCACCCGCGCGCTTTGGCACGAGAGCACGCGGCAACTGCTCGATGGCGGTCATCCCAAGGGCCGGCTGATCCGCATCGAGACCGCGCTGGACGGCCTGGGCGTGCCGCTTCACCCGGGCGCCGAGCGCTACTACGAAGAGATCGGCGCGCTCATCGGCGACATGACGGCGGACGAGGCGGGCGGCGTCATGCCTGAAAGGAACGCAGCTCCGGGAACGCAATGACCCATGGCTCCGCCTTCGCCGCCCGACGCCAGGCGCGCATCGGCGGCCAGGCCAGAAGCGCATCGCGATAGGCCGCCGCGGCCCCGCTCAGCGGCACGCCGTAGGTCGCAAAGCGGCTCGCCACCGGGGCGAAGGCCGCATCGGCGGCACCGAAGCCACCGAACAGAAAGTCTCCCTCCTTGCGACCGAAGCGCGTCCGGCAGTCCTCCCAGATCTCCACGATGCGCTCGATGTCGGCGGCGACATCGGACGCCTGCCGGACCTTGGCGCCGAAGGCGTCATGGCGGCGGCAGAAGTCCATCGGCATGAAGGTCCGGAGCGCGCCAAAGCCGGCATGCATCTCCGCGGCCACGGCGCGCGCCGTGGCACGCGCGCCCGGCTCTTCCGGCCAAAGGCCGGCCTCGGGAAAGCGCTCGGCCAGGTACTCGGCGATCGCCAGGGAGTCCCAGATCGCCCAGCGCCGCCGGCCTGCGCGGACCCGGAGCAGGGGCACGCGGCCACTCGGGCTGACGGCACGGATGCGGGCCTTGCTGTCCGGCCGGCGCAGCGGGATCACCTGCTCGTCGAAGTCGGCGCCGGTTTGCTGCAGGACGAGCCAGGCGCGCAGAGACCATGAGGAGTAGTTCTTGTTGCCCAAGGTGATGCTAAGGTCCGCCATGCTTTGCCCTCCCTAATCCGACTCCCATTTCGCGCGATGCCGGGCCGCCGGACAAGCCCCAGGCGTCGCCGCGCGATCCAATCAACCGACAAGACGAAGGGACAGTGACGACAGATGACCGTGGATCTCGTGAAGGAAGGCATGACCGCCCGGGCCACCGACAGCATCGCGCTGCTGCCGATCGAAGGAGAGTTCGAGACCTGGCTCAAGGGCCAGCCGGCCGCCACGCAGGCCTGGGTGAAGAGCACGGGCTTCACGGGCAAGGCGGGCAGTCACTGCCTTCTGCCCGGCCCTGCCGGCGGCCTCGATCGCGTCATCGCCGGGGTCGATTGGAGCGCCGGGCCCTGGTCCATCGCGGGTCTCCGGGGCAAGCTGCCGGCCGGTCGCTATCACATCGACGCCGAGCTCGATGCGGCACAGGCGACCGACGCAGCCCTGGGCTGGTGCCTCGCCGGCTACCGCTTCGACAGCTATCGCGCGCAGGAGCGGAGCGAGGCCGTCCTGGTCTGGCCGAAGGCGGCCGATCGGGCGGCGGTCGCGCGCGATGCGGCCGCCATCGCCCTGGTGCGCGACCTGGTGAACACGCCGGCCGGCGACATGGGACCGGCCGAGCTCGCCGCGGCGGCGCGGACCCTGGCGCGGGCGCATGGCGCCAAGGTCTCGGTCATCGTCGGCGACACGCTGCTGCGCAAGAACTATCCGATGGTGCATGCGGTGGGCCGGGCCAGCAGCCGCGCGCCGCGCCTGATCGACCTGCGCTGGGGCCGCGCCGGACCGCGGGTCACCCTGGTCGGCAAGGGGGTGTGCTTCGACTCGGGCGGCCTCGACCTGAAGCCTGCCGCCGGCATGAAGCTGATGAAGAAGGACATGGGCGGTTCGGCGCACGTCCTCGGTCTCGCCTCGATGATCATGGCGGCCAAGCTGCCGCTGCGCCTGCGCGTGCTGATCCCCGCCGTCGAGAACAGCGTCTCGGGCAACGCCTTCCGGCCGCTCGACGTGATCAAGACGCGCAAGGGCCTGACGGTCGAGGTCGGCAACACCGACGCCGAGGGCCGCCTCATCCTCTGCGACGCCCTGACCGAGGCGGACTGCGAAAAGCCCGACCTGCTGATCGACTTCGCCACACTGACCGGCGCCGCCAGGGTCGCCGTGGGCACGGAGCTGCCGGCCATGTTCTGTAACGACGATGCCCTGGCCGAGGCTTTCCTTGCCGCGGGCCTGGCCCGGCAGGACCCGGTCTGGCGCCTGCCGCTGCACGCGCCCTACCGCAACCTGCTCGACAGCAAAGTCGCCGATCTCAACAACATCTCCGAAGGCGGCTACGGCGGCGCTATTACGGCGGCCCTGTTCCTGGCCGAGTTCGTGCGGCCGCAGACCCCTTGGGCCCATTTCGATATCATGGCATGGAACGTGCGGGATAGGCCGGGCCGGCCGGTCGGCGGCGAGGCCATGGGGCTGCGGGCTTCCTTCGGCGTCGTGGAGGCACTGCTCGAGAAAAGCCGCAAGCCTGCACGCAAAGCCAAAGGCCGCAAAACGCGCTGATGCCGCCGCGAGATCATGCCGAGGCGCCGCTTTTCCGGCACGGAGCGGCGGTCCCGCTCAATTCGTGGCCGCACCGAGAGGGTTAGAGTGTTGCAGCGGGCGTGCTAGAGCGTTTTCCGTTCGATCTGAGTCGGCGCCGGCCCACGCCCCCACCCGACCACCCCTAGGATACTGGCGTTGGGTGGGGGCGTGGGCCGGTTCCGCACGATCGGAAAACGCGCTAGCCTGGACAACAACAAGGGGCCAATCGGGGAGAGCGTCATGTTCAGCAAGATTCTCTGTGGTGTGGACGGTTCGGAACACGCGAGCAAAGCGGCCGACCTCGCAAGCCAGCTCGCGGCGCGCTGTCAGGCCAAGCTCACCTTCCTGACGGTCACCAAGGAGCTCAAGATGACCGACGAGGTGAAGCGCTACATCGAGGTCGAGCACCTGGCCGGCACGCCGCAGTATGTCCTGGACGAGTTCACCGAGGGCGTGATCCAGAAGGCCAAGGACGCCGCCCGCGCGGCCGGCGTCGCCGACATCGGCGCCGAGATCAAGGTCGGCAACCCGTCACGAGCCATCGTCGACTTCGCCAAGCGCGGCGATTACGACGCGATCGTGCTCGGCAGCCGCGGCCTCGGCGACGTCGGCGGCTTCCTGCTCGGCAGCGTCTCGCACAAGGTGGCGAACCTGGCCGGCTGCACGGTGATTACGGTGAAGTAAGGCCGGGCGAGCGTCCGCATCACTCTTGCCCGGGCCGGCGCGATCGGGAAGACTTCATTGCGGAGTCGGAACGAAATCGGATGCGCGGCGCGATGGAGATGGTCCCGCAGGAAGCGCTCAAGTTGTGGCGCCAGGTGATGGTGAGCGCCCTGCGGCGCGAACAACCGGACTTCACCCAAAGGCAGTTCGCCCTGCTGCTTCAGGTCTATCTCACCCCGCCGCCGCACACGGTGCGCGGCTTGGCCGAGCAGCTCAGCATGTCCAAGCCAGCGGTCACCCGCGCCGTCGACCGCCTGGTCGAGCACGACTTCGTTCGGCGCAAGACCGACAGCGCCGACCGCCGCAGCGTGCTGGTCCAGCGCACGGTGCGGGGCTCCGTATTCCTGCGCGAGTTCGGCGACTTGATCGCCGAATCGTCGCTTGCCCTGTGAGGCCTGCCGCCAAAAGCCCGACGGCGGCTCAGCGCGGCGGCGGTCCCCGTCGCCCGGCGCGATAACGCGCCCGCCGCGCGGCCGCCTCCTTCTCGGCGAGGCAGCGCGCCATGCCCGGCGTTCCCGGAGCATGCCCTTCCGCCGCGCAGTCCGATTCGTAAAGCGAGGCCGCGCAGCCGGTCAGACCGAACAAGGCCAAGCCGGCCACAAGGCTCCGTCGGGACAGGGTGGGGGCCTGTCTCACATTCGATGATTTCTCCATAGACACGAAATAGGTCGCCGGCGGAGCGCGGACAGGCAAAAGATCGTGAGCCAACCAGGAAGCGGTGCCAACCGTTGATCCTCGCATGGGACAA
>JAKSDN010000711.1 GCA_022360075.1 Kiloniellales bacterium
GATTCCAACTGCCGTCCCGCTTGTAGAGCTCCAGGCCGTTGAGGTGCCATACGCCGAACCAGCTATCGCCGTTGAGCGCCCTCACCGCGGCCCGGAAGGGAGCGGCGCCGGTATCGAGCTCCACCGAGCCGGTGTAGCGGTACTGCGTATAGTGGTCGGCGTCGCCCTGGTCGGGACACACATAGAGCGTCTCGGCCGTTGCGGCGAAAAACTCCACTTCGTTGGATCGAACCTTGATCGTCCCGGCGTTGGTCGCGGCGAGCCGCGTCCAGACGGCGCTGTCTTCCAGGTCCTCATCGGCCCGGTTGAAATCGTCGGTGAAGGTTCCCGAGCGCGACGGCCCGCGCGCAGAGACCCGCGCGCGGTCGTGGCCGCAAAGCCGGCAGGCGATCTGCAACGCCAGCACCTCGCCGTCTAGGTCCGGCAGGTCCGCGATACCAAGCCGTGTCCGCAAGGCGGCGAGGTTCGAACGGCGCACGACGATATCGTCCGCGGCCGCCGACCTGTCGCCGGCGAGCCGACCGACCAGCCCGCGCGTGCCGTCGCCCGCGACCAGCCACCAATGCGAGAGGCTGTCCGCCGCCGCCGGCCGGATCGGATCGTCGGGTGAAGCTCCCGACCCGATCATCCGCGAAAGGAGATGGCTCACTGGGCCCCTTCAGGCTGCGTGTAGGTGAGCGACGTCACGCTCACCGCCGCCCCGGCCGAGATGTTCTTCGAGTTGAGCGTGAGGTCCGGCGTGTCCGCCGCCTCGCCCGCCGTGCCCTGAAACTCCGAGTTGCCGTTGCTGTCGGTGCAGCGAAAGAAGCTGGCGACGCCTGTGGCATCTGCCGCCGAGTCATCGGTGATCGGGTTCGCTGTCGCCCTGGCACCCGGATTGTTGTCGACGGCATTGCCGAATGCAGGGTCCGACATGACGAGCTCAGCGAGGAGCGTCGCACCGCCGAGCGCCGCATCGTTATCGGCCGGCACGGCGCCCGCGTAGATGCGCAGCAGTCCAGCGGTCGGCCCCGCGTCGACGCGGTCCACGACAGCGTTACAGGCGTCGATCGCCGCTGCGTTGCCGATGTAGGGATTCTTAGGCATTGGCGGTCTCCTCCACGGGCGCTGTATCGGCTTTGACGGCCGTCTCTACGGCGCCAGAGGCATTGGCCAGCTCGGCGAGCTGCGTCGCCTTGCGCGCGTACATGGCGCGCTTGTGTTCGAAGCGCGGGTCGGCGCACTGCCGCTTGAGCGTCGAGATCGCCGCCGCGATCGCCGCGGGGCCTTGATTGAGAAAGGCGACAAGGTCCCTGCGGCTATAACCCACGACGGGCGCCGCCCCCTTTTCATTCGTTTGCATGGTCATCTCCTCAGATCATGGATGGCCTTGGGAACGCCGTTCCCAAACGGTCGCGGCTTACGTGACCGAGCCGACACCCGTGTTGATCTTGACCGCAACGACGGTCGCGTTGACACCCGCCGCCGCCCAAGCCGTCGCCGCGCCCGAAACATCGCCAGCCGCCGGAGTCGCAAGGTTGTCGTCGAACGCCCCGTTCGAGACGTCCCAGATCACCGACTGACCCTGGCCGATGTCGGCGGCCGCCACCTTCGGCAGTTCGAACACGCCTTCCATGAGCAGCGCGCCGACGCCGCCGTCTGGAATATCCGCAGCGGCCACACCAAAGTGATTGCCGACAACGACCAGCGAGCCGCCGGCGATCGTCGAGCCGGACGCATTCTCATAGGTCATCCGCGTGCCGTCTTGGATGAGGTTCTTGGCCATAGTCCTTTACTCCTGAGTAAGTCTCACGCTTGATGTCCCGCGAACGGCGTTCGCGGGGCATCAAGAGAAGGGGTTGACGAGAAGCCGCGATCAGGCGCCGGCGTTCTTGTAGGTGCCGCGGAAGTCCTCGACCGCGGCGGCGAAGTCGCGCCGCACCTTGATCACGACACCGTCCCGCGTGAAGGGATCGTCGATGAAGGTCTCGGGACCCCCCACGCCCTGCAGGTTTGCGTAGACGACGCCAGCGCGGCGAGACGGCGACGCGAAGAGATACCAGGCCGTCGCCGAAGCGGCGTCGAGCAGCGGCTCGATCACCTGCTCGAGCTGACGCTGCGAGCGCGGCGTGAGATCGGCCGGCTTGGTCGGCAGGACGAGATCGGACAGGATCTGCTCGACGAGCGTCTCGAGCGACGCCGGAACGGCGATCGTCGCCGGCATGAGATTGATCGTCTCGCCGTCGATCGACTTCTGCTTGCGCATAGCCTCCTTGCCCTTGCCGATCGTCGCGACGCTCGGCGCCCCGCCCGAGGCGGCCAGGTTGCCGTGGTCCGCGTGGAACAGGGCCGTGCCGTCGGCGAGCGCCTGGTTGGCCGTCACGACGGCCCACACCTGCTTGTTCTCGAAGCGCCGCACCGCTTCGCCGATCATGCCGGCCGTGTCGGTAAAGGCGCCGAGATCGTCGTTGATCAGCATCTGCCGCGTGAAGGGCAGAAGCCGGCCGAAGGTCGCCAAGCGGATCGTCTCGTTGCTCTCGCCGAGGGCGCCATAGGTGTACTCGCCATCCTCTTCGACTTCCTTGAGCTCGGGGAAGTCGCCGAGGCGCAGCAAGTTCTTCGTCTTGAAGTCGCTCAACTCCATGCGCGCCGAGATTGCCGGATAGGTGGCCGGGAACTCGCCGTAACGCGCGAGCAGGATCTTGTCGGCGCCGGCGGCCAGGATGTTGGGAAAATCGGTCGAGGTGAGCGCGCGTGCGGCGATCTCGTTGACCGAAAGCCCCCGTCCCCGGCCCGGCAACAATTCACGAGCCAGGTCCATGACCCCCATGCCCGCAAGCTCTCGCGCCGACTCGTCAGGCTCCCTATAGAGCCCGCGCGCGGCGATTGCCTCGGCGAAACGGCCTCGGATGACCTCGGGATCCTCAGCCGAGTAGCCCATCTGCACGGAGCCCGCGGCGGGCAGCAAACCGGCACGGCTCGCGCGCGCGCGCTCGGCAAAGCGCTTTTGCAGCTCGGCCCGCACGGCGTCGACGCCAACGCCGTTGCGGACGAACTCGTCAGCAAGGTCCTCGAAACCGAAGGTCCGGCACGCGTCGGTAATGTCGGCCGTGCGTCGCCGCTCAGCCGTCAAGGCCCGCGCCACGGCAGCATCGACCTCCGGCGCCGCTACGGGCGCGGCTTCGATCGCGCGCTCTGCCGTCGGTGCAGTTGCCGGCGCATCGGCCGACTCTGGCGTTGCGACTTGGCCCTCGGTACGGGTGGACTCGTTGCTCGGCTGTGACTCCGCCGCCGACGCGGTCGCGGTCTTTTTCGGCATATCGGCCTCCGATGTTTGGGCCGACCCGGCCCGATCGATGATCACGCAGGGATATTTGTGCTCGTCGTCGGCGCGGACCCCTGCCCCCGCATCCGCGCCGACCGGTACCAGGGAAACCTCCATCGGCTCCCAATCGACGACGCGCAGCAACATCACGCCGTCGGGCAAACGCTCTTTCTCGATCTTGTGAACGCGGTATCCGACGCTGACGTTGCGCACGATTCCGTCTTGCACGTCGCGGAAGATCGGCTCGACTTCCTCGCGCGCGGAGAAGCGAACCGTCGCTTGCCCTTCGCCGTTGCTCAGAGAGGCGCGCTCGACGACGCCGATCTGTCCGGCGAGTCCGAAACGCCGGTGGCTGTCGAGCAGCGGCGCGCCATTGTTCATGCGGTCCATGCGCACGTTCTCGGGTGCGGTGGCCAGCTCCTCGAGAAACGGCTCGCCGCTGAAGAAATCGAAGCGCTCGACGCGAGCGCCCGTCGTCCAAACGACCTCGGCCGTCCGAGCCTCGCCGTCGACGCTATCGGGCTGCATCGGCGCAAGCCGATGCTGCAACGGCATCTCGACCCTTTGCGAGTCAGGCGCCGGCTTCTTCGTCTTCGCTTTCGCCATCGTTCTCGTCCTCGTCTTGCTCGACTTCGCTGTCGTCGCCCCCGGCGTGTTCGCCCGGCTTGCCGACCCGGCCGCCCTGGCTGCTCGTCAGCCGCGGGTCGCTGTCGAGCACAAGCTCGAGCGCGTCGATCAACGCGTTCGTGTCCGCGATCTCTTCGAGATGCGCCTCCGGGTCACGGCCTCGCGCGGCGATGACTTCCTTGAGGGTGCGGCGGCCGCTTCGCACGGCACTGTCGAGCGCGCGCCCGTCCTTGTCCGGGTCGACCAATGGCCGCTCCGGCACATCCCATACGGCCCCCGGGATCGACGCTTGTCGCCGCCCCAGGCCCAAGAGGAGCCGATCGAGCATCGCCCATGTCGGCCGGCAGAGTTGGGGGATCAGCATCAGATGCTGCCAGCCGTCGAGGAGTGCCCAAAAATCGAGATTGCCGGCGCGCGTGTTGGAGTAGTTGGCGCGACGCAGATCGCCCGTGGCCATCGAGTAGGTCGCGCCGGCGGCGGCGGCGATCGCGTGCATCTGCATGATCAGCCACTCGGTATCGCCTTCGGAGCTCTTCGGCTCGCCGAAGGTCACCTGCTCGTCCGGGCCGAGATAGTTGATCATGCCGGGCGAGACCTTCTCGATCCGGCGCTGCTTGCTGTCGGTCGTGGTGCCTGCCGCCAGGGGCGAGCTCGGGTCGCTCTTGTGTACGAAGGCGACGAAGCACGACTCGATCTTCTTCTTGACGAGACGCGCTTCCTCCAGATCGTCGACGTCGCGCATCTTGACCGCCGCCGGCGCCAGCCAGGGCACGCCGTGCACCTGGCCCGGCCGGCGGATGTCGAAGACGGCGCGCACGAATTCGGCGTCGACGCGACGGCTCACGAAGCCACCGAAGCCGCGATCGGCGCCGCCGAGGCCGCCGGCCAGATTGAGACCGAAGGAATCACCGGGATGCTCATCGAATAGCCAGTAAGCGCGGCGGCGGCCCTCGGCGTCGAACTCGACGCCCTGAATGATGGCGCCGCCATCGTTTAGGCGCTGCGTACGGCCAAGATCGATGTAGTCCGGTTCGAGCACGCGGACCTGGAGCGGCGTTTCGGCCGGCCCGACATTGGGCCGCGGCAGGAAGCGCAAGAGAGCGGCCCCCGACTCCATGACGGTACGCGCGGCGCTCTGCTGGATTCCCGGCCAGTCCTGCAGCCCTTGCGGATCACAGTTGTCTGAAAAGCGTTGCCACTCGTCGCGGGATCGCTGCTTGACCCTCGAGCCAAGGCCCTCCGCGCGCGGCGTGATGCCGGTCCCCACCATCTTGGCCGGCACGATCGAGAAGATCCGCGCGGCCATCGGATTGTTCCGTCCGAGCTCACGCGATCGGTTGCGCAGGGTCGCGAGCTGCGGCCCGATCTCGGCATTTGCCGAAGTGCCCGGCGCCATCCAGCCCTCGGTGCGACGGCCGCGGCGCGCCGCCTCGTAGCGGCGCTCCCCGAGGCCCGCGAGCTCCTGCATCGCGACCCGCGCGGCGAGTCGGCGCATGGCGTAGCCGGGCACGACCGAGGCGATCACCCGGTCGAGCCAGTTGACGTTGGTCAAGCCGTCAATCCTTGGTGAAGCTTGCGAAGGTCTGCCGGTCGCCAGCAGCGGCGAGCTCGGCCTTGGCCGCGTTCATGGCCTTGACCATGTCCGCCGTCGACTTGTAGGTGACCCGCCCCTGGCCTTCGACGTCGACCGTCAACTCGTGACGCAACAGGGCTGTCACGTAGGCGTCGATTTGGGCTTGTGTGACTGCCATCAAATCCAGTCCTTGCGATCGGAGTCGAGCCAGCCGCCGTCATAGTCCGGCGACTCGACCATGGGCGCGCGATCCCGGGTCGCCTCGACCCCATGCGCCGGCGGCCGGCCGGCGATCGCGGAAAGCAGGTCCAACTGCGCCGCCTCGGGCGGGGCGCCCCGCTCGGCCGCAATCTGCTGCCACTGCTCGAGCGTGAGCGTTGCCATGCCGAGCTGGTAGGCCGCGGCCCGCGCGTAGACGGCGCAGTCGAGTACCTCGTTGCGATGGCCCGGCAGGAGCTGCCACTCGTAGGCCTGCAGTCCATTCCGGGTCTGCCGCGGAACCAGCTTCTCGGCGACGAGTTGCTTGAAGACCTCGTCGTCAAGCCCGGTCGGCAGGAAGACGAAACCGGGCGGGAAAGCACCGGCCTCGTTCGGGCCGGTCAGGCTCAGGCAGCCGTATATCTCGGCCTTGAGATACCAGCTCCCGACCAGCCAATTGAGCGCGCTCCGCTTCGCGAGCGTGCCGCGCGCCGTGTAGGTCATTTTCTTGGGGCTGCCGATCGGCCAGTCGGTCCTGGCCGAGGCGCCCTTGACCGAGATCGCGCCCGGCTTCCCGCGCGTCCAGTCATAGGCCATCGTCGGCCGATAGCCGGAGTCGACGGCGACGCACTCGACCCGCCGGATCTGTCCCTCAACCGACGTCGGGAATGAGCGTTGCCAAAGCTCGGTGAGTTTGCCCCACACGTCCGGCGCGTTGGTGTCACCCGGCAGGACGATATGATCGATCAACCACGAGGTCTTGCCGATACCGAAACCCCAGATCGAGGCCTCGAGGCGGTCCGCCTGGACGTCGACCCCCATCGTCAGGAACAAGGCCGCCACCGGGACCTCGCCGCGAGCGTGGCTCGCAAGGCTCGCGGCGCGCTTCTGCAGCTCTACCCACTCCGGCGCGTCGCCCTTGACCTTGTAGGACCGGCCCCGCCAAAGGTTCTCGAAAGTCTTGGCCTGCGTCGCGTCGACCTCGGCGTTCACCTTGGCTTTGGCGTAGTCATCCCACGTCACGAAGGGCGAATAGAGCGCGTTGATCTCGAACGAGGGATGGCGCCCGGGCGACGGCTTCTGCGCGACCCAGCGGCCCGCCGACAGCATGCGCGCCTTGTGCCGATGCTCGATCACGCAGCCGTTGACCGCGCAAATCATATGGGCGCGATAGGGGAAGCTCTCCTCGTGGCGCAAGTTCTCGTCGTCGAGGACTTGCTCTTCGCCGCACTGCGGGCAGGGCACGTGGAACTGGCGCTGATCGCCGGCGTCGTACATTGCGTCGATCCGCGAGGCGCCCTCGAGCGTCGGCGTCGAGCCGACCAAGCGCTTCCAAGAGCCCGTCGAGAGGAACGCCATCTGGCGCGCCTCGATCATGTTCATCGGATCTCCCTGGCCATCAAGGTCCAACGGGTAGTCGTCGACCTCGTCGCAGAGCGCGTTCTTGACCGTCTTCGACCGCAGGCCGACCGTCGAGTTGGCCCCGGTGATGACGTGCGAGCCGCCCGGGAACACCTTGGTCAACATGGTCGAGCCGCGGCCGGCGCGGCTCTTCTGCTCGGCGATCGTCGCAGCCAAGTGCGGCGAGGCCTCGATGGTCGGCTGGAGTTTCTCGCGATTGAACTCCTTGGCCGCGTCAACCGTCGGCAGAACCACCAAGGTCTTGGCGGGCGCGACCATCGCGATCAGACCGAGCCAGGAGATCCCGACGCCTGTAAAGCCGGTCTGCGCCGACTTGCGCACCACGACGAGGTTCTCCGGGTCTTCGGGCGCCAGGAGGTCGAGCGGTTCCTTTAGGTAGGGCGCCAGATCGGGCGACCACTTCGACCCGGCCATCGGCCCGTCGGGCACGACGATGTTGTCGCTCGCCCAACTGTGCGGCACGACGACCGGATCCGGCGCAATGCCGGCGCCCAATGCCAGAGCGATCAGGCTAAGCGTCGAGATACGCTTCATCGCCGCCCCCCTCTTCTGCCAGACGTTGCAGCTCATCGGCGATCGCCTTGCGCAGCGCCCAAACCCGCGTGCGTAAGAGTCGCCGGAGCTTCATCGGATCGGTCTCGACCGCGAGTTCGTCTGCCCAGCTTTCGATCAGGTCGAGCTGCTGGGCGATCCGTCGGCCACAGGTCGCCTCGGCACGTGCAACCTCGTCCTTGTCGCGGTAGCGGTCCTGCGCCCGCCCGAGCTCGATCTCGGCAAGCTGGCGCTTGACCCGCTCGGTCATCGCCTTCTCGGTGCGATAGGCGAGCGACTCGCCCTCGGCCTCGCCGCTTTCCGGGTCGTCGTCGAGCGAGGCCTGCGGGTCGCGGTTCGCCCGCCACTGCTCGGCGGCCACCGCCCAACGCAAGCGCTTGGCCTTTGCCAAGGCTTGCCCGTGCAACCGGCCTTGCCCAATCGCCTTGGTGACGGCGGCGCGAGACACGTCCATGCGGCGCGCGAACTCCGCGCGCGTCACAAGCTCGGCGCCGTCGCTCGGCAAAGCCTGATCGCTCGCGGACGGCACGCCGTCCCCGTCACTCTGGAGCATGTTGTTAACCGTGTTCCTTTGGCGGCGTTAACCGTTAACCGCTTTCCGCGGTCGCCTCACTAGCGAAACGTCGAGCGTAGCGTACCCGTATACGTTTCGGTGCTGGGAAGGACCCGCGCGACCGAAAGCGTGCGGGCCGAGCGCCCGAGGCCGAGGCGGCCAGGGGCGATCGGCCCGCAAGGGGAAAGTTCAATGCACCACGTTTAGGGAGGGCACCCCGGAAGCGCCGCGCCGTCGCTAGGCCGATTCCGAGGTACTGTCGGATTCCTACCCTTGTGCGGCACACCACTGTCAAGCGTGATTTTCGTCGAAGCGCCGAAGCCCGCGCAGCGCAAGGCGTAGCACCACGATCCCGCCTTGCCCGCGCGCCCGCCTGTCGAGGTCCAAATCGCGCGCCACGGCAGCGGCCGAGTCGCCGTTGATGACGACGCGGACCAGCATGAGGGCGAGCTCCGGCGCCATCGAAGACAGCGCCGCGCGCACCCACGACAGCGCCGCGATGGCCTGATCGCTCACGTCGTGCCGTGCCTTTTGGCCGACCTGGACGGCGCCGTAGCGGGTGATCCGCACGCCGAGGCCCTCACCGGCTTCCCACAGCGCGCGCAGTTTCTCGCCCGCGTCGTACTCCTCGCCGCTGATCGCCTTGTCACGGAGGTATTTGCGCAGAAGGCCGCTGCCCGTCACCCGCCCCACGGTCTTGCCCGTCTCGTCCGGCGAAGGCGCCTCGCTGATCGAGTCGTGCTGGTGACGCGGCCAGGCCTCGCCGTTCGCCCGCTCGAGCCGGCCCTGCCGCTTTGCCAAGCGGTCTTGGTCCTTCGGCCGAGCCTGGCGCGCCAAGGCGGCCTGCTCTTCGCGCTGCGCCTCGAGCCAGAGCCGCTTTTCTTCTGAGAGCCCCTCCGGGTCGATCGACAGGATTCCCCGCTTGCTCAAGCCGCGTCCTCCCCGTCGTCGCCGATCGCCGCCCGATCGCGGGCCTCCGCTTCTTCTTTTCGGCGCGCGCGGGCGAGATGCTTGTCGACCCACCTTTCGACCACGAAGGCGACGCGGTCGCGCCCGAGCAGCGGCGCCAGCTCGGCCGCGAAGTTGACCTCGCAGTGCCGCGCGATGAACTCATTCGGCGTGGCGAAGGTGAAACAGCCGTCCTGGTCCTCGCAGGGTACGGCTTGCGAGAGCCAAGCCTTGTATGCCTGCTCGCCGAATGCTTCGACCGCCGCCGCCTGGCGCTCCCGCCAGTACGCGGCGAGCGTCTCCGCCCGCTCGCTCTCCGCCGCCTCACGCTCCGCGCGCGCGCCGGCGCGGCTCTCACCGCCGGCCGGCGTCGGCGCGCGCGCCGGTTCCCCTTCCCGGTTCAATAAAGGTTGATTGACGGTTCTTATGGGACCTCCGGCAGCCGGCGGTAAATACCGCCGGTCACCGGCGGTATCCCCTCCGGCAGACGGCGGTAAATAGCGCCGGTGACCGGCGGTATCTCCGCGCGAAAACCGCCGGCTGCCGGCGGTATCTCGCCCGGCCGTGCCCGGCGCCGGCGGGCGCGACTGGCCCCAATCGTGTACGCCGTACAACGCCTCCGCGACCTCGAAATTGATCCAATAGACGTTCGAACGGCGATCGCCGCCCCGTTCGATCTGCAGCACCCCCGTACGTTTGAACTCGGCCACATGCTTCCGTACGGTCGAGTCGGCGAGGTGGCACTCTTCGCAAAGCCGCTTGATCTTCGGCCAGGCGAGCGCGTCGGACTGGTTGACGTGATTGGCGATCATGAGCAGCACCATCTTGGGCTGGCAATCGATGCCCGCGAGCGCGATCACCCGGGCCATGGCCTGGATGCTCACCGGCCCGCCTCCCGCCGCTCGCGCAGGGGCCGGATGACCATCCCGGGCGCCAGCTTGCCGGCGACCGGCTCCAGGCTCGCCAGCGACAGCGTCCAGCGCGCCCAATACTCGATACGGCCGTCGCGCGCCGGGCCGTCGAAGTCGGCGACCATGACGAAGCTCTCGTCGAGCAGCTCGTGGAGTCGGATGCGACGAATTCGGATCACCCGCCCGGCCAGCGAATGCCCCGTGCCGAACCGCACGCGCGCCAGCCCGCCCTCGATCAGGAACGGCCCCCAATCGAGCCGCGGCGCCGACCAGGGCAAGCGATCGTCGTCGCTCAACGCGGCGCCGACTGACATCTGTCACCTGACACCTGATTCCCCCAGCCATCCCAGCCCGGCGCCGGCGCGCCGCGGCAGAACAGCTCCACCTTCGGCGTGGTCGGAAAGAGGCCTTCGATGATCTCGCGAAAGACGGCCGGCTTGGCCGAGTGCGCCCCGAACCCCTGGTCGCCCGGCGGCGGCGCGGCGATGACGCTTTCGGGCTGTGTGCCCGGCGCCGGCGCCGGCACCTCGCCGCGCGTGCCGATCAGCAGCGGCTCATGGCGCGAGCGCCGCCAGAACCCAAGCCCGATCCGCCCCTTGTCCCACACCAAATGCGTGCGATAGGTGAAACCCCAGGCCGCCATGACCGTGAGCCCGTCCGGCAACATCTCCGCCAAGGCCCACAGCAAGCACACCGCGTCCGGCGCCGCCGGCACCGGCAGCGCGGCGATCTCCGCAGTCGGCATGACCGGGTAGTGGTTGGCCGGGTTGCGGTCGAATCCGGTCTCCTCCGACCATGCCGCGAGAGACCACGGCGGATCGGCGTAGAGCACGCCGTAGCGCGGCGCTCCGGCGGCGAGCGTCGCCGCCTCGGCCCGGCCGGCGAGCGCGACCTCGCGCCCGGCCCGCCGCAGCTTCTTGACGTGCCCCGTCACCGCCCCGCGCGACATGTCCGGCCGCAGCGTCCCGTCGTCAACCCAGGCCGCGAAGTCGGCGTCGGAGAGCCGCGTGAGCTCGTAGAGCGCCAGGATGTCGAGCGGCAAATCGGACACATGTGTCCGAAATCGCCTGTCCGCCCCGATCGCCATCAGGCGGCGCGCGTGACGAGGCCCGAACGGCAGCAGCGCTTTGACCAGCCGCTCCCACTCGCCGTGCGGCAAGCGCCGCTTCGCCTCATTGAGCAAGCGCCCGGTCCGCAGCACAGCTGCCACGCTCCGCCGCCAGCCCCGCCCGATCTCCCGCACCCAATGCTGCGCGGTCTGCTCGGCGTCCCCCGCGCGCGAGACGCGGCGGTCAACAGCGGTCGAGACCATCTGGGTTCATCTGTGCTTTTGCCCACAGTAGGTGCACACCACCGATGCGAGAAAGACCGGACCAACAGAGGAGGAACGGATGAACGAGCAAGGCAGATCTTCCAAGGACGACAGAACCCGTCTGGTGTTTCTGAGCTTTGTCGTCCGCTGTATCACGGGTGCACTCGACACCATTGCAGATGCCCTGGAGCGCCTCCATGTCATTCGCATATTCGGCGCCCTCGCCCTCGTGGTCACCGCCCCCGCCTTCATCATCGACCTGCTGGACCGCACCGAGGCACGAACCGTGAGCGCATGGCAACTCGTCATCACGGCGGCACCTGGCAACGCCGGAAAGCGTGAGGCGCTGCAGTACCTCAACAGCGAACCCTGGTATTGGCCGCCTAAGAGACGTGTTTCCCTATTCGGCGTGGACCTGTCACCTGAACAGCAAGGTGGGCAAGTCAGTCTATTCATGGTCCAATTACCCAACGCCAATCTCGCTAGGGCTGACCTGCGAGAGGTGAACCTGAAGTACGCCAATCTGATGGGCGCCGGATTCTTTGAGGCTAATCTCAGTGGCGCTTTGTTCGCAGGAGCCGATCTCACAGACGTCAGCTTGCGTGATGCAAACCTCAGCAATACGGAATTCACTGACGAATTCGTCCCCGCGCGCGGGCTCACCCGGGCGCAACTCGACGAGGCTTGGGCCTGGTCGGATATGCGTCCAACAGGTCTGGGGTTTCTGACGACTGATGGGGGCGATCCGGCGCACCCAATGCCGCGCCTTTGTGACCCGCCGGACCCTACGCCGGCACGCGAAGGATGGCGCAACGTCAAGCCTGAGGATTGCTGATCCGGCACGCGCCCCGTCGCCGCGGCCGCAAAGCCCCCGTCTGCCGATTCTTCGTGCAGGTGTGGAGACATCGTTCGAACCCATCGCTTTCCGTCTGCTACCCTCGCGCGAGCGGCCACAGATCGGACGGAGGCAAAGATGGCTTACGAATGGGTGCCGACGACGCTCGACAAGAAACGCTTCATGCGCGGACACCGGCGGCCGAGCCGGCTGGGCTTCATCGTCGCACTCGGTCGCATCATCACGTCCGCGCTCGACGGCATCGCCGCGGCGCTGGAGCGCCTGCACCTGATACGCATCCTCGGCACGGTGGCCCTCGTCGTCGGCGGCCCCGCCTTCCTGATCGAGCTGCTCGACCGCACCGAGGAACGCACCGTGCGCGCCTGGCAATTGGTGACCACACCGGCGCCCGGCAACAGCGGCAAGCGCGAGGCCCTCGAATACCTCAACAGTGCGCCTTGGTACTGGCCGCTCAAGAGGCGTATCACACTCGGCGGCGTTGATCTCTCCGAGGATCTCCACGGTGGGCGTGTCGAACTCGCCCACATTGATTTGCCCAATGCCAGACTGGCCGCAGCTAACCTCAGCGGCGCAGTGCTCAGGTATTCCGACCTGAATCAGTCGCTCCTCATGAGCGCCAACCTCAAAACTGCAGACCTTCATGAGGCAAGCCTCGACGGAGCAGTGCTCAGCAACGCAAATCTGCGCGGCGCGAGACTCACATTGGCCTTGCTCACCAACGCAGACCTCTCGTCGGCGAATCTCACAAACGCCCATTTGTCTCACGCCGACTTCAATGGCGCATACTTCCGTGGCACAAATCTGAGTGGAGCGACTTTCAACAGGCCTGTCGCTCTCGTGCACACCAGCCCCACGCAGGAGCAACTCAGTCTTGCTTGGGCATGGTCGGACAATCCTCCAAGTGGATTGCCTATCGGCTTTAGCCCCCAACTCTGCTCCCCTCCTACTCCTCGGCCCGAGAACGAAGACTGGCGAGCTGTTAAGCCCGACAACTGCTAATTTCGCGACGTTGCCCATACCTGCGGAGCTTCCGTTCTCGACACAGATGAACACCGATGCACACAGATGGCCGGAGCGTACCGCCGCTTCTGTGTCTATCTGTGCTCATCTGTGTGTCACCCCTGCTCGCCCCCGCCACGTCCATAGCCCAGCGGCAGCAGCCCAAGCCGCCGCCGCAGCCGGGCGGACTCCCACACGAGGGCGGCCAATTGTCGCTCGGCCATCCAGCGCGACTTGTCCGCGTGAAGCTCGTTGGCGCGCGCGTCGGCGACGCGGCGCACGATTTCCTGTTCGATGTTCGTCAGTCCCTCGACCCGTGCGAGCCAGCCGTCCTCAAAGTCGATATGCCCCTCGTCGCGTAGAGCGCCCGCGACCTCGACCGCCTCTTGCGCGTGCTTAAGGTCGCGCCATCCCGAGCCGAACAACGCCCGCGCGACGCCCTCGTCGAATGAGTCTTCGTGGAAGAACAGCTCGATGAAGATCCCGGCCGGCCCGACGCTCCTGCCGAGCAGCGCGATCAGGTTCGGCGCCTCCGGCACACTCACGCCCGGAAGAATCGTGATGTTGGTCGGCTCAGACATGACTCACTCCCGGTTGTCGTCCCCGTCGTTCTGCTAGCCTTGTGCGACCGGCCAAGCGACGAACGGAGGCGACGATGGTTGACGACGCGGTCCCCACCACACTCGACAAGGTTCATTTCCTGCGCGGCTATCGGCAGCCTCATCGACTGGGACACCTGGCCGCCGCCGGCCGCGCCGGCACCGCCGCGCTCGACGTCATCGCTGCGGCCTTGGAACGACTGCATCTGATCCGGATCCTCGGCGCCTTCGCCTTGGTGGTTGGCGGTCCCGCCTTCGTCATCGACCTGCTCGATCGCACGGAGGAGCGCAGCGTGCGAGCCTGGCAACTGATCGTGACCCCGGCGCCGGGCAACAGCGGCAAGCGCGAGGCCCTGGAATACCTCAATAGCCAGCCCTGGTACTGGCCCCTCAAGACACGTGTCCGGCTCGGCGGCGCCGATCTGTCCGCTGACCGGCACAATGGACGCGTCGATCTCGCCGGAGTTGATCTGCGTCATGCGCAGGCTGCCTGGACGAACTTTAGCGAGGCCGTTCTGGTCGATGCCCAGCTCGACGATGCAGATCTCGAGCATGCGAACCTGAGTGGCGCCCTGCTTTGGGGCGCCGACTTCAGCGGCGCCAACCTGTGGTCGACGCACGTGAGCGGCGCAAGGTTCAACTTCGACGGCGCAAGTACGGCGACCGGTCTGACGAAGGATCAAATCGGCGCAGCCTGGGCTTGGAGAGACATGCCTCCGCTTGGCCTGCCCGTCGGCTTGAGCCCCCGATTCTGCTCTCCGGAAGATCGGGTGCGGAACGTGGCAAGTTGGCGCAACGTCAAACCCAACACCTGCTGATCCCACGGTCACGGCGCTCTCTCTCTGATCGGGGGGCGAGCGATTTCGACAACGAGAAGCGCTGATCGTCCGCGATGCCCCGCACCTGACATCTGACTTCTGACCTCTGACATCTGAATCACGGATCGTCCTCCGGCACGAAGTCACTGAGCGGCGTGGTGCGCCGGAAGCTCGCCAGCATGTCGGGCAGTAGCCTGCCGCCCGAGCCATTGGCGAATCGTACCAGCCGGTCGAGCTCGGCCGCGATGAGTTGGCCGGCCATCACCAAGGCGCGACCCTGATTGATCGGCGCGCGCCCCGGGTCGTCGTGCGCGTTGAACGGCCAACACGGCTCTTTCAGCGGCAGGCCGTACATGATCGACAGCAGATGCACGGCGGCTAGAACCAGCTCGCCCTCGCGATGGCTGTCGTCATGCGCCGCGTCGAACGCCTCGAGCTGCACGCGCCGCCGCTCGTCGGTGATCAGCCGCGCGCCGATCGACACGAGCTCGGTCTCAGCCGAGAAGTCGCGCGCCAGCCGCACCAACGTGTCGGACAGCGCCTGCAACTCGAGGCAGGCGAGATAGACCTTTGGCGGAAGCGCGGTGTTGAACGGCGGCCGCTTGCGCTCTTGCTCGAAGTAGGCCGCGGCCAGGCCGGCCAGCCGCAAGGACTTCTCGACCGAACGAAAATCGCGCAGTTGTTCGGCAGCGGCTTGACCCTCGTTCACGGCAAACTCCGCTGTTTCTCGACACAGATCAACGGCATGAACACTGATGGCGCGGCACGCACCCGGCCACACGCGACGGCAGAGTCGCGCGCGCTTGACGCACGTTTTGGATTTGCTACATATGCATTAGATCGAGTGATCGAGCTCGCCCGGCAAAGGGCGGAGGGATCGTTCGAGATGACCCGCCGAGATGCCCCTCGGCCCACCTGCGCCCGAACCGTCGCGTCGTCGCGCGACGTCGCAGGCAGCCCCGCCCTAAGCCGGCTCGGCCTCGGGCCAACGTTAGGCACGAGGGGATTAAGACATGTCAAAGAATCTGAAGAACCGGGAGCCTTTGCAAAGCAACAGCGAGTGCGCGCACTTGGAACGGAGCGGGCGGACGGCAATCTGATATGCCGACCCATCGCCTAACACTCCGAGTCGGATTTGGGTCGCGCCTTGGGCTGATCGCGACGCGTCTGCTCCGCCTCAGCGATCAATTGCGTCAGCGCAGCCTCCAGACGGGAGACTGTCGAAAAGCGCGGCTCGACCTGGCCTCTCTTCGCACGCTGGAAAGTGCTTTGGGCGACCTCGGCTCGCTGGCAAACGGCCTTGACGGACACGCCAGCCGAGCGAGCTTCGCGCTCGATACGCTGGATCTTGTGTGCGATTTCCATGACGGCACAAAATATGCGCATACTTGCGCATCGTCAAGCGCATTGATAATCACTGCAAAGATGAGCATGTATGCTCACACTGCGCTGATGGAGCCGCCGCCTCTTGATGCGCTGCAACGCGCCGTCGTCCAATGGATGAGGGAAGCGATTGACCATTCCGGCCTCGACCCAAGCGTACTGGCGCGCAAGGCCGGCGTGCAGCCCTCGACGATCAACCGCCCGCTCAAGGGCGCGCCGCATAAGCCGCGTGTCGATACCCTGTTGAAGATTTCTACCGCGGCCGACTACCCGTTGCCGAGCGATTTTTTCGCGGGCGCCGGAAGCGTCGGAATGCGCGAAACCGACGCCGAGGCCTTCACGCCCCAAAAGGGATCGCCGGCAGCCGCAATCGCGCAGCACATGGTAGCCACCGTGGCACCAGGCAACGAGAACGTGAGCATCTATCGAGTCCGAACGCGTGCGCTTGATTTAGAGGGCTTGATACCCGGCGATTACGTCGTGATCGACTCCAGCGCTGACGCCCAGAGCACGGAGGGTGCCCTAGTGCTCGTCAACGCTGCTCTCACCGGTAGTGGCGAGGCAGAAACGTTGCTGCGCAAAGTCGAGGGTGAATTCTTAGTGCCTCATTCCAGCTCCGGGGGCCATCGGACATTGCGCCAGAGTGAAGCGTCGATCTACGCTGCCGTGCTTGCCAGCTATCGCATACCGGCGACTCAGATCAACATCAACGCAGCGCACGGCCACTAATGTTATGGCGAAGACTCGGCTAAAAGCAGTTCGCAGACGGGCGGGGTTCACTCAGGGGAATGTTGCCAAAATACTCGGCGTTGCGACCTCGACGATATCGCGGCATGAGAACGGCGGCGGCGCGTCGATCGATCAGTTGAATGCCTATTGTAGGCTTTACGGCTGCGCTCCGTCTGACTTACTCAGTTGCGACGCTCCGCCGCCCCCAGAACCGGACAGACTGCGGCAACCAAATACAATCGCTGAGTTGAGGAAAGCGCGCCGGTGGACACTGCGCGAACTCGCCGCGCGCGTTGGGAACACGTCGCATGAGCAGATGCGAAAGCTTGAAAAGGGCGAGCGCAAGCTGACAGTAGACTGGCTCCGACGATTGGCTCGCGCCTTCGACGTCACGCCCGACGAAATCGTCGACCTGGCCGGAGACGGCCTGCGCGAAGGCGAGGTCCGCCTCCTCGCCGATTGCGACCTCGCCGACGAGGAGTTCCGCCTGGCCCGCCTGCTCTATCCCGGCCAACACGCTGACACCATGTTGGTCAGCGGCCGCGCCCTGGAGCTCGAGGGCTATCTCCCGGGCGACCGGATCTTGGTCGACATGAAGTGCACGCCTCAGCCCGGCGACCCGGTTGTTGCGCAGATCTACGACGCCAAACGGGCCAGCGGCCCAACTGTGCTGCGCATTTTCAAGCCGCCGTTGCTGTTGGTCCGGAGCACTCAAACGCGTTACGAGCCATGCCTGCTCAGCGACAACCATGTGGGCGTGCGCGGCGTGATTGTCGGCCGCTACAGCAGCCGCGCGCTCGATCCGACGCCTAGCCCCGCTTACGTAACCTAGTGCAGCATACGTAACCTAGTGCAGCATACGGATCAGCAACTCGAGCTGGTCGATTGCGCCAGTCAGCTTCGCTACTACCAACGCCGCCCCGAAGACCACAACTCTGCCCCCTGTTGCACCGATAGCTGGAGCAGCGCTGTCAGCGGCCGCATCGATCCGCGGCTGCAGCCATTCGCGGAATCTAGATAGATTTCTGCGAAGTCCGACAAAAAACTCCCTATCGGGAATTGGAGCGGCGAGGAGCTCGATTCCGGCACGGACCTCCGCGATACGCTGATTAAGCAACAACTCGCTGGGGATTGCCTCGGGTGGTTGATTGTGACCAATCTGGCCATGAAGACCATGTGCTTGAGCCTCGGACAGGGCCGTTTCCAGTTCCACGAGGGCCCGTTTCGATCTCTCAACCTGTTGGCGGCGCTCGTTTTCGGGAACCTGCTCATCCCATTGCGAGCGACGATCGATTGTGATTCCGTCAATCACCGTATCCGCTCCGATGTCCACCTTGGCGCCAATGTCGGCCTTGACGTCATCAGGCGGGCCTGGGATCGGTCGACCACATGCTAAGGTTTCGTCCCGGAACGCCATATGCCAGTTGCGAGCTGCCGTAAGCTGTTCGCACGTAAGGTTCTGGGCGCCCCTCAGATCGGCATATCTGAGATTTGCTTTGGACACGTCGGCATCGCGTAAATCAGCCCAACGGAGATCGGCATTGGTCAACAATGCGCCCGCCAACGATGCTCCATCCATGACGCACCGTCTCAGGTCGGAGCCCTCTAGATTCGACTCATGAAGCTTTGCGGCGCGTAGATCAGCATCCCTAAAGTCCGACTCACTCAGGTTGGATCTGCGCATTTCCGCATTCACAAAGCTGGAGTCTTTGCAGTCGCAACTCTGAAATGCTGCGCCTTCGAGTGTGGAGCCATCGAACTTGCTTCGTGCCAGGATCGTATCGATGAACTTCGCTTGGGTTGCGTTGCACCCTTCCAAGCTTGCGCGGCTTAGGCTGCCTCCAAACATGGTCGCGTCCTGGAGACTGGCGGCGAGGAGGACGGTACGGTCCAGTTCCGCATCGTGTAGCCTCGCAACGTCTAGAACTGCACCACGCATGTCGCTTCGCGTTAAGCGGGCCCGTTGAAGATCTGCGCCGATCAGGTGCGCACTCCTCAGAATTGTCTGTTCGAGGTTGGCATCTTGAAGATTGGCCCCTCGAAGGTCGAAGTCCCGCAGATCTGCTCCGCTTAGGTCAGGGATAACGTCTGGCTCAGCGTCACGCCAGACGTTCAGTTCATTGACGCCACCCAAAACGAGACGTTGGAGATGCTCAGGAATGGCCAAGCCAACCTCTCTCTTCTCGTTTACCCGTCAAACTTGCAACCATCTGTGTTCAGCCCTGTCAAGCGAACACCCTGGCGGCCAGAAACAAATCTTGTCGTTGTCTATAGGCACCCTGGAGGCCTTTTTGCCCCGCCTCTTGCGCCGATCTGTGCACAAGGCGAATTTTTGCACTTGAAGATATGCAAATTTGCTCATACTTTTCTCCTACCGTTCGCACGACGCGGCCGGCGGCGCCGGGGCCGGACCCGGCACCTGAACTCCAGGAGCAACTCGCAGCCCGGCCGGCGCCGCCAGGTTTCCCCCAGAGACACTCGGCATCCCCAGCGCCCGCCGGGCTCCTTTGCTCCCTCCGCCCCGAAAGCCCCGGCCATGGTCGACACTCTCCATTTTCACCAAGCCACCTCGATCCTTGCCGAGCCGACGCCGACCGACGCCATGGTCGCGGCCCTGGTTAGGGTCGTGCAGCGTGCCGACGAAGTGCAAGGCGCGTTGAAGTACGGCTCGATCAAGTGGGGCCTCAACACGGCCAACGGCTATCAGCGCTGGTACGCAGACGCCGTCGCGGCCCTGCTGCGCCACTTCGGCGGCCGGCTGCCCGACGCGCTCGGGATCGATCGCATCGCCGAGCGCGCGATCCTGGCCGCCATGGCCGAGGCGGACAAGGCGCAGCGTGGGGAGGCCTGACATGGGCGGGCCGAAACCCACGCTCGGTTACGAAAGCCGAACCGCAGCGGTCATCGACCTGCGCGGCCGGGGGCTGAGCTATCACGAAATTGCCGCGCGCATCGGCGTGCCGCCCAAGACCGTCGCCGCCCTGGAGAGCTCCGCCGGCCGCGCCCGCCACCGCCGACCGTCCGAGGCGAACGGGCGGACCGTCGTCTTTCCAGTCGACCTGCTAGAGCGCCTCGGCCCACACGCCGCGGCGCGCAACGTCACCGTCAACGAGCTCGCCCGCCGCATCGTCGATACCGTCATCGACGAGGACTTGGTGCCCGCCGTGCTGGACGACGTCGCGGAGGACGCGTCATGAACCGCCGCCCCCTCGCCCTCTACAAGCTCGGCCTCAGCGGCCGTTGCCAGTTGTGGGGCGGCCTGCTCAGCGCCACGCTTTGGATCGCCATCGTCGCCGGCGTCGCCGCGCTCTTGTGAGCGATGATTGCTGACAAGCGCATCTTGAGTGCCGAGGAAGCTGCGGCTTACGTCGATGCCGCCTCGCCCGAAGCGTTCAAGCGCGAGGTCGCCGCCGGCCGCTGGCCGAAGCCGCATCCCAAGACACTCGGCCGCCGCAGCCCAGGCTGGGACCGGCGCCTGCTGGACGCGCTGCTTGATGAAGGCTCCGGCTTGCGCAACGCTCATGCGATCGACGTCCAGCGCGAGCAGCTACGGCGGGGGCTTCAACGTGGGCAAAATGGATCTACCAAGGCACGTCACGCCTAAGCCGCTCAAGTCCGGCCGCACCGGCTACTACTTCACAACGCCGCCCTGGGCGCGAAAACGCCCGAACTGCCCGGTCCAAAGCGAGGCCTTGCCGAGCGATCCCGCCGAGATGCTGGCGCGCGCCAAGTTCCTCAACGAGATGCTGGACGCCTTCCGCACGGGCAACGACGAGGGCGCAGCTCTGCCCGGCTCGGTCGCCTGGCTGGAGCGCTGGTTCCTCAAGCACAGGAAGGTGACGCGCCTGTCCGACAAGACGCAGAACGACTACGCCCGCTGGTTCAAGCTGATCACCGACTTGCCGATCGAAGAGGAAGACGCCGAGTCAGGGAGGCCGGTCAAGACGATCGGCCAGTTTCAAATCCGCGCGATCGACTACGAAATCGCCGACATGATTTACGAGAGCTTGCAGTGGGTCGGCGAGCGCCGCCGGCTGCGCACCGCCAACGCGGCCATGGCCGTCGCGCGCCTGGCCTGGCGCTATGCAATCCGCGCCGGCTATGCCGACGTCAATCCCTTCAAGAAGATGGACCTGGACCATCCGAAGAGCGGCACGGTCCCGGCGACGCGCGCGCAGCTCGAGCGCTTCATCACCGCGGCCGACGCGCTCGGCCTGCCGGCGGTCGGCACGGCAGCGCTGATCACCTTCGAGCTGATCCAGCGCGAAGTCGACGTGCTGGGGCGCCTGTCCTGGTCCGACGTCAAGCCCGACCGGATCAAGATTGTGCACCACAAGACGCACAAGGAAGTCTGGCTGCCCCTGCACGACGAGGATGGCGAGCTCTTTCCAGGCCTGGCCGCGCGCCTCGAGCGGACGCCGCGGCGCGGCGCGCTGGTGATCATGCGCGACCGTGCGTCGGGCCGGAAGGGCGCTAAGGTGCACCTGCCCTATGACGAGCACCTGTTTCGCAAGCATGTTCGCTTAGCACGCGAGCATGCCGGGCTGCCCGACAGCTTCACGTTCCTGTCCTGCCGCCACGGCGGTATGACCGAGGCTGGCGACAGCGAAATGACGGATCAGGAGCTCTCGGCCTTCAGCGGGCGATCGCGGGCGACGCTCAAGGTCTACACGCACAAGACCGAAGCGCAGAAGCTCAACGCCCTGCGCAAACGCCGGGCCTTGCGTCTCGCCGAAGAACGTTCCTAGAATGAAATGTCGGAACGAGATGTCCGAAAAGTCGGAATGAAATAATCTTTCGGCCTAAGTCTTTGAAATTGGTGGGCGCACAAGGACTCGAACCTTGGACCCGCTGATTAAGAGTCAGCTGCTCTACCAACTGAGCTATGCGCCCACACGCGGGAACGGGTAGATAGCAACTCCGCCCTGCTTTGTCGAGGGGTTGACTCGCTGGAGGAAAGGCGGGCTGGTCGCTGCCCTCTCACGCCGGCTGCATCGCGGCAAACCGGCCCTTCCGCCGTCATTGCGAGCCGGCGTCAGCCGGCGCGGCGATCCAGAGCTACCGCGCAGGTGGCCGCAGTCTGGATCGCTTCGCTGCGCTCGC